>JANWWQ010000009.1:2856-62666 GCA_025055635.1 Flavobacteriales bacterium | reverse complement strand
ACTTGGATCTTGATACGCAGAAAGTTAATCCCAATGGAGGAGCCATTGCTCTTGGCCATCCCCTGGGCTGCACGGGAGCCAAACTCACCGTTCAAGTTCTTGCCGAACTAAAACGAATTGGAGGTCGGTATGGCATGGTGACCATGTGTGTGGGGACAGGACAGGGAGCCGCCGGTATTTTTGAACGGTTAAACTAGAAGAGTACTTCCTGCTGGAAGGTTAACTTATTATTTCCGCCAAGCCTCTGGATGGAAAAACTCTTATTCCATATTCAGGGGCATCCCTCCGCATTGGAGGCCTGTCCATGCATTTCTTTTACAATTACGAAGAAAACGAAAAAATAAAAAAATCATAAAAAGTTATTAAGTGATCTAAACCTGTCTCTTGGTAAGTTGAAATTAAATAACTATATTAGTATACACTATTAGTATACATTCTTAAAATCCTCAATCTTGGACCCGTTATTTAAAAAATCTGCCGGTGTTGTGATTGATGACCTTCCGCTCAATGCTCTCCAGCGGGAGGCCGTGGCCCATCGTAAGGGGCCTGCCATAGTCGTGGCCGGGGCAGGTACGGGAAAAACCCGCATTTTGGAATACCGGACACTCAGCTTAGTCCGTGAAGGGGTACATCCCTCCAGCATCCTACTCATAACATTTACCCGAGAAGCCGCACAGGAAATGCTCACCCGGGCAGCCCGCCACAATACCTTATGCCGCTTTGTAGAAGGAGGTACCTTCCACGCCTTTGCCCTTAAAATGCTCCGTGAAGAAGCTTCTGCCAAGGGCTATAACCAGACCTTTTCTGTCCTGGATGAAGAGGATGCAGAGAATCTCCTGAAGCAATGCATGGATGATTTTTCGCACAGAGAGGAGCCGGATAAAAAGCTTTGGCCTCCTGTCAATATCATCTTGGAAATTTTCCATCACTATCAAATACGAGGATGGTCATTAGAAGAATCCATCAAAAAAAATTACTGGAGACTTCTCCAGGACAAATCAGAGGATCATATTATTCTTCCGCAAGTTTTAAAGTTTTTAGAGGAGCTTTATGTCCATTTTCGGGCGAGAAAACGAGCCCAAGGCCTTCTGCAGTTTGATGATCTGTTGGAAGATTTCCGGGATCTACTGAAAAATCCCGATTATCAGAAAGCTTTTGGTAAAAGATTTCGTTACATCATGGTAGATGAATTCCAGGATACCAACCCCCTGGAGGAGGAGATCGTCCACCTCATGGGACAAGCCGTTGGCAATATCCTTGTGGTGGGGGACGATGCCCAAAGCATCTATGGGTTTCGGGGCTCTTCACCCCGTAACTTGACCAACTTTGAGAAGGCTTTCTCTGATCGCTTGCCCAGGCGCATCGTTCTGAAGGAGAACTACCGCAGCACCCAAGCTATCCTGGATTTGGCCAATGCCATCTCCGATACCATAGAGAATGTGATTCCGCGCCGTTTAAAAGTGCCGCAGGAGCAAGGGCAAAATGAAAAAGGGGAAAAGCCTCGCTTTCATGTGTTTTCTAATCCCATCGAGGAGGCTGAATGGGTGAGCAATTCCATCTGGCGTAATAAATGGAAAGAAAACATTCCCCTCAACGAAATTGCTGTGCTGTTCAGATCTACGTCGGCTTCCAAAGTTTTACAGGTGGAGCTGAATAAACGGAACATACCCTATGTACTCTGGGGCGGAAAGCGCTTCACCGAATTACCTCATGTGAAGGATTTTCTGGCCTTTTTCCGGGTAGTGCACAAGCCTTCGGACATTGTGGCATGGCCTCGGTTATTCAGGATTTTTTTCCCTATTTCTCCCTCCCAGGTAAATAGATGGAACCAGTACGCCAGCCAGGCCACAGATTTGGGTCAAATTATTTTCGATCATTGGCCCCTTTTAGAGCGAGAATCTCTTTCCGCCACCACGGCCAAAGAAAAATTTAAGGACCTCAACGGTCTACGAGAAATTTTAATAGAGTTGTATCGCTTAAAAAATAATCCTGCTTCCATGGCAGAGAAGGTTTTTCAGATTTATTTACCTCTGATGAGCAGTTCGTCTTTGGAGGAGAAGGAGGAAAATAAGGAGGATCTACAAATTCTGGTGGAGATGGCTACTGAGGCACCCACTTTGGAGGCTTTTTTAGATTCGTTTTCTTTGGAGCCCCCCCGTCGGGGGGCTCGGCGGCCCCGCAGCGGTAAAGAAAACCTCCAAGAGCCTCAGGAAATGCTGGTACTATCCACCATTCACTCGGCCAAGGGTCGCGAATGGCACACCGTCTACTTCATGGGATTAGCCGATGGACAGCTGCCGCACTCCAGGTGTCAGGGTCCCCAGGAATTACAGGAAGAGCACAGGCTTTTTTATGTCGGTGTGACGCGGGCCAAACGTCAACTCTTTCTGACGATGCACGAAAGAAAAAACAAGTCTGAGCAGAAAATGGCCAAGCCGAGCCGCTTTTTAATTTATAGAGAGGTTTGGAATAATATTGCTCACCTCTAAATTAGGAATTATTCCAAGGGACGTGTAATCTTAAAATAGAGTAAAATTTGGGTCGCTGGAGAAGTCAGAGCCTGCAGAAGGTGAAGGAATTCTGTGAGGAATTCCTGGCCACCACATTACCCTCCACACTGACTTTTCACAACCTGCAGCACACAAAGGAAGTGGTGAGCGCTGCCGAGGAGATTTGCCTGGCAGAGGGCCTTGGACCTGAAGAGACGGAAGAAGTGCTCATTGCGGCCTGGTTTCACGATACCGGCTACGCCCGCACGTACATCGGCCACGAGGATGAGAGTATTGCGCTGGCCCGCCATTTTTTAACCCAGATTGAATTTCCTGCCGAGCGGATTGAAAAAGTAGTGGCTCTCATTGACGCCACGCGCTTCCTCCAGAAGCCGCGCAGCTCCGCCGAAGCTTGTCTTAAGGACGCGGACAACCTCCATACGGCCAAAATGAGTTTTTGGAGTAAGGGGCAGTTGCTTAAAGCGGAATGGGAAGTTCATCTGGGAAAATACCACACGCCTGCCGAATGGGCGGCCATGCAACTGGCTTTTTTGGAATCTACTGTGTACTATACCCACTACTGTGAGGTGCATTATACCCCTCTAAAAGAAAAAAATATAGAATTCGTCCGAACCAAATTGGAAGCCCTGCGTAGTGAGGAAGCCAAAAAACCCCTCTTGATCCCCCGACGGACACTGCGCAACTACCTGCGCCAGGCAGAAGCCATGGCCCTTGCTCTCTCCCTGGGGATACTCATCTCCCTGAGTATTTCCATCAGCCTGTGGGGTTTTCGCGAACACGCAGCCACTATCGGGCTGATTGCCGGTATCTTCATCGGTGGGGTGATCCGTTTCTTTGAGAGACCCTATGAAGAAAACATTGAACAAAAAATTATTTTCCCGTTGGCTGTGTTCACCCGTACCGGCATCATGGGTGTTCTTTTCCTTCTTTCCATCGGTACGGGAGCGGTAATTTATGCCCTTCTCATTTCCCAACGGCCTACTTCCCAGCTTTATCGTGAACGCTTTGAATTCATTCTCTCTGATCCAGAGAATTTGATGCGTTTTGCCATTATAACTTTTTTAATCAGTTTTCTTTTGAACTATGTGAAGTTCACCACGCGCATCATCGGGCGCCGGGTACTGGTGCGTTACCTCTTAGGACGGTATGCAAAACCACAGGCGGAGGAGCGCATCTTTATGTTTGTAGATTTGAACAGCTCCACGGCTTTGGCTGAAAGACTTGGTGCCGACCGGTATCATCGCTTGCTTACCCAATTTTTTCAGGACATCTCACCGGCCATTAAAAAGACACGTGGAGAGATATACCAGTATGTGGGCGATGAAGTCGTGGTGACCTGGCCTTTGCAAGACGGAATACGGAAAAACAACTGTGTGCGGTGTTTTTTTGAAATGGAAAAGCAACTGGCCCGTCGGCGATCGGCCTACGAAGCCGCCTATGGTATTCGTCCAGATTTCAAAGTAGGCCTCCATGGGGGCAAGGTGATCACGGCCGTGGTGGGCAGTCTCAAGCTGGATGTGGTGTACCACGGCGATGTGATCAACACCTGTGAGCGTATTCTTAATCAGTGTATTCCTCTACGGCGTAAGTTCCTTGTGTCGGAATTTGTGGTCCGCCGATTGACGTTGTCACCCCGCTACGATGCGGAATTCGTGGCCACTCTTAGGCTTAAGGGGAAGGAAGCCGAAGTGAGCTTATATACCATCAAGCGTCAGCAAGAGATCCGGGAAGAAAATGTAGCGGGACAGCCCGCCCTCCTTGCGGGACATGCCTGAACGTAAAGTCTTCTTTGGTATTCTCGTTTTTTGGCTGGCTTTATGCGTATGGCAAGCGGCTTCCACGCCGCTGCTGACCGATGAAATGTATTATGCTACATGGGCCCGCCGACCGGCCCTGTACTATTTTGACCATCCTCCCCTCATAGCTTGGATTGTTCACGTGGGCCAAGCCCTCTTCCCGGGAGTGTGGGGTCTGAGGCTACCGGCTCTCTTGTTTCACGTGCTCACGCTCCAATGTGTGGCGAGGCTGCTATTGGATCGTCTTTCTTTTTTCTGGTTTTTTGCGTTGGGGGCTGCGACGCTCCTCTTCCACGCCCATAGTTTGCTGGCGGTTCCCGATAGCCCGTATTTGTTGGGGTGCGCGGCTTTTTTGTTCTTCTTAAAACAATTTTTTGAAACGGAGAGCCAGTCGGCAGCATTAGGAATGGCACTCTCAGCAGCCTGGACCGTTACCAGCAAATATCATGGTTGGCTCTTTCTGGCCTTGTGTCTTACTCCTCACTTGCGCTTTTTCTGGAAGCGCTTGCGCGCATTAGCTCCGGCCTTGCTGCTTTGGGCTGGCCTTGTAATTCCGGTCTATGTGCCTGCAGCCTTGGGTGGTTTTGAGTCCCTCCGGTTGCATCTGGGCGGGCGCCACGCAGCTGTGCAAGTGCCCGAATTCCCCCTGGAGTTTGTGGGCGGATGGTTGTTGGTTTCGGGTGTCTGGATCTATCCTTGGGCCCTATGGACAGGGATACGCGACCAGGCGGCCGGTCTCTCTCCATCGTTGCGCCGTTCACTACTGTGGGTGGCTGTGGGCTTTCCTTTACTTATCGGTGCGCTATCTTTCAATGCAGCCGTGGAAGCTAACTGGGCGGCCCCCGCATTGCTGGCAGCTTTGTTGCTTTTAGCCAGTAGTCCGCACTTTCTGCGCAATTCTCACAAGGCCATCCCAACCCTCATACCCTTGTGGGGAGCTGTATTTTTATTGCGGCTGGGGGCAGGAATGGCTGCCGAGCCCTTAAAACGTTGGCGGCCATTGGATTTTACATCGGCCGATCAGTGGATTCCCCATATTCGCCATTCGGCCGCTGGCCTCCCCGTAGTGTTTCTAAATTCTTACCACCTGGCGGCCTCTTATACCTGGTACACCGGGCAACCCGCTTACTCCCTGAACAATTTTAACTATCGCCGCAATCAGTATGACCTTTGGCAATGGGATACCCTGTACTGGAATAATCCAGTGTTCCTGGTGGCCCAATATCCTTTCCAGGGATTTCAAAGAATAGAGACGGGATTAGGCCCTCTGTACGGGCTACCACTGCCTAACCTAAGGGTGTTTCCTCAGTTGGAAGTGGCGTGGCAAAATCATCGGAGATTTTATGCGGCAGGGGCCCTTGTCCCCATCACACTTGTCCTCACCAACCATTACGAGAAACCAGTAGCCCCATCCCACGTGGACAGCGGTCTACATGTGTTGGTCACTTTCTGGCGGTTGGGACACCGCATTGATAGCCTGGAGCAATACCTGCCTTTGCCCCCGAATCTTTTTCCATTACCGCCAGGGGCACAGGCTGCCTGGCAGCCCTTACTACGCATGCCCCGATGCAGCGGCCCCTATGGGATACGATTCAGCCTTCGCCAGGGCGCCCTGGAGGGAGGCTTGAGCCGCAACTCTTACAAGGTGTGGATTCCATGACGACCGAAGGCCGTCGCTTGCCCGGATTGGATCTGATGAGGACTTTGGCCATCCTATTAGTTCTCTGGGAACATATTCGGTTTTTGGCTCAGGCCACCTGGCCCTCTCATAGCTTTTTTCTACCTGTGGATGGCGTAGACGTTTTTTTCGTACTGAGCGGTTTTCTGGTGGGAGGTTTGTGGCTGGACACGGCTTCGCACTATCCCCTCCGCCAGGCCTTAAAGCGTTTCTGGTGGCGTCGTCTCTGGCGTATCTGGCCTTTGTACTATCTGTTTCTTCTTTTAAATCTGGCCGGCGTGGCTTTGGGTTGGCAGCCCGGCCAGCTCAGTGAGGGCGTGGTGTGGTATTTCTTTTTTGCGCAAAATGTCGTTAAACCTGTGGATCTTTTTTTCTGGGAATCGTGGTCGTTGTGTGTGGAAGAACTGTTTTATTTCCTCCTACCACTGGTATATATCTTTTTAATAATCTGTCTGAGCCATTGGCAACCGCGGCAAGCCTTATTAACCTCGGCCCTCATATTGGTGGCTATCGGTTGGCTTTATCGCTGGCTCTTGCCAGATCAACTGCCTTACGATTTATGGTATCGCAAAATGGCACCTGGGCGCTTGGACGCCCTAGGATGGGGCGTTTGTGTGGCAGCTTGTCAAGACAAGCTTTCTCTTCAAGGGAGGATGTGGAGGAAAGGTGCATGGTTGGCTATAGGACTAATCGGCTGGACCGTAGCCGGAGCGGCAGGATTCTATCCTTGGCCATCCCATCTTTCGTGGGTGGCAGCTGGAGTAGCTCCATTGGGTTTAGCCGCTTCCTTGCCCTTCTTTCGCAACTTGAGTACTCTCCCCATCGGGCTGGCTAAGGTGGTGGAGAGAATGGCCCGGTGGTCCTACGCCGCTTATCTCTTTCACATGGGCTGGGTGGTCGCGCCCTTGCGCCGCCTTATGCCTTCCCCTCTGAACCCATGGGAAGCGGTAGGAATAATCTGTGGTTACTTTTTTATGGTTTTCGGAGGAGCCGCCCTGTTGCATCACTGCGTGGAACGCCCTGCTCTGCGGATAAGAGAAAGCTGGCCTCCTGCGGTACACAAAAACCCCTACGGGACTATCAGATGAAATTAGGCTTCCAAACAAAAATTTTAACCCCTCATGAGGTATAAAATAATGAATAAAATTTCATATTTATAGCCAAGCCGTAAATTTAAATGTAAAACGTAGCAGTTGGTTTTTATCATTAAAGGTAAAAATAGAATTTCATTTATTCTTCAGCAATCTGACTATACCTATTTTCATCCAAAAACAAGAAATAAAGATTCTAAAAAACTCACTTCTAAAAATATATGTACAAATTATTTCTATTTGTTTGACTTATTTTTATAATGTTGACAAAATCTGCTCACATCTTTTCAAACTTTTAATTCATTGACTCATTCCGTTTTGATAAAAATTTTATAAAATATTTATTTTAATTTTTTCGAATACGGAATCGGCTTTTTTATCTGAGGTAGATAAATGAAATCTCTAACTTGGAATAACTTTTCAAAATAATCTGTTTTTCTACATTGGACAATAAAGAGCTGTGATTGAGATATCTATGTGGGTATTATGGCAGAGTATTTAAACTTACATTCCTATTTGCAAAAAAAAGGAGTAGCAATAGCAAATGGTATGAATTTTTAAACATAATTTTTTCATATACATGTTTTTTGCTTTTATTATAATTTATTACGTTTATAAATAATAATTTAGACAGAAATAGAGTTAAAAGTGTATTGCCTAATAATTCTTCCAAATTGAAAATATTTAAATTAAGGAATCTAAATAAGCCAAATTAGCTTTTAAATTATTTGCCAAATATTGTTTATAAGGCCGCAAGCTGTGCAATAAAGTAGTGATGACTTTTTTAACACCTTTAAGCCTTGAACACCAAAAAGAAATATTCTTACAAACAGGAGGGGAAATCTTATATGCTGGGGGAATTTATTCAGAAGAAGTTCGTATCCAACGTTCCTGGGTGTGGCCATCGGTGCGATAAATCCAGGAGGCTTTACTATAGAAAGGCATTCGTTCCAGACGCAGGATGCTGAAGTACTCCGTACGTTTCGTCAAATCGGGGGCGAGCCCCAGCAGCAGGGGCCTGTCCGCATGTAGGAGGGAACGGGCGGCTAATACAGCTGGTGCCGTATCTAACCAGATCACTGTTGCCGATTGGCATAAATACTCCATATTATCATAAAAGCAAGGAAGTCCACCGCCTGTGTCTATGATGAGAGGCTCGTTGCCACCCAGGAGTTCATGAAGCACTTCCCGTTCCATCTTTCGAAATGCTAATTCCCCTTTTAAAGAAAACCACTCTTCTATGGTCAGGCCTGATTTTTCGCAAATAAGAGCATCGGTGGAAATAACCTTTCTGGCTAGGGCTTTGGACAGGAAATTAGCGGTGGTAGATTTTCCAGAGAAAGGCAGTCCCACCAGGGCCAAGTGACTCGCTTGATCAAGGTCAAAAGGCAACGGAAACAACGGTAAAGAAATGATGGTTTAAGGTGTTTTTGGATTGTAAAAACTTCTGGTATAGCCTCAAAGCTCAAATCTTGGCAAAACCTATGCCACATGCGTTTATTATCATACTAAAGCAAAATTGGTTTTTCATCATGCTGGGTGCACTAAAACAAAATCATTCCGTACATTGGGACTGAAGCGAATTTTCTCCAAATGAAGGGAATTCAACCTGAGAAGGGGAAATTTAAGGAATTAACTTATCCAGAATACTGCGCAACTCATGGGCCGGTATTTCTCCCGTACGCCGGTATATAATCGTTTTTTGGGGATTAAGCAAATAGAACCTAGGAAATGACCTTAGATTGTAAGCTTTTGTCAACACAGCTGAACCATCCGGCTCCCGCAGATAAAGCCAATCGGATGGAAGCTGCTCCGAGTCCACAAAATTCCAACATTCTTGGGCTCTTGGTCCCTTGGCCATGCAGACCGTAATGATACGAAGGCCTCGGGCCTGGTAGTGCGCATACAGGGTTTTCAGTTCCGGTAATTCCTTTTGGCAGTGACCGCATTCCGGGTCCCAGAAAACCAAAAGGGTATAACCTTTCAGGAGGGAGTCCAAGGCCATTTTCTGGCTGTTTCGGTCCACCACAGGCCCGTTCCGAGCCCTGTCGCCGATAAGGGTGCCTGGCATACCAGCGGCCTGGGTTTCCAGCTTTTGCCGATTGTCCTCCTCCAGCCATGGTGCTTTTCCTGTTTTCACGTAGGTGTTGTAAAGGTAGAGAAATACTTCGTCCAGACTGAAACGGCTCATGTTCGCAAAGGAGTTGATCAGGTACGTGAAATAATATTGATATGTGGCTTCATGGTGGCGGAGATTATTCAGAACCTCCTCGACCAACCGACGTGTGGGTTCTACCTGATTGTACAGTTTGAAGACAGCAAGGTCCAGCCAGTCCACCCAAAGGGGACAAGTCATGCGACGTGGGAGATCCGGCGTAGCGGAGGCCTTTAGGACTGCTTCTCTGTAAGCCTGCTCACGGGCTACGCGCCGCACATGCAAAGGCTTGGTGCTATCAGTCCACGCTGTAGGGTCGGGAAGCAGGGTCCAACCTATAAGGGTGTCCAATAAAGTGTGAGGAAAGGCCCTGCGCTGTTCTAACTGAAAATCCCGAAAACTTTTTTCAAACCTGACCAGAGCCTGGAAATCCTCAGCCGTTTCTCGCAGGCGCCACATGTCGTTCAGGGAATCCCTAAGGCGCAGACGGGCCTGAAAGCTATCATAATACTTCACATAGGCTGCCGCCAGGGGGGCTCCTGTAAGCTCGGCCTGGCCGTAAGGCTGGTCCACCCGAGTATCTACACGAAATTGCCGGTGCTCATTTGTAAGCAACACAGAAAGGAAGGTGTATTTGGCATGACGCCCTCTCTTGTAAGCTATCGCATAGACCCCTTCCGGTAACACAGAATCCGTATGTAGTTCTGCAGTGCCATTTGGTTTTTTCAACGCAGCCAAAAAGGGTTTGGCCCGTTTGCCCCAGGTGGTACCCAACCACACGGTATCAGTGGGTAATCCCTGAATACGTACCGTCAAATGAACCTGTGCTCTAGAAAAATGGTTTCAAACAAAAACATACCACCCATGGCGACGAAAATCCGTACAGTTCCCCTCATGGTCCTAGCTGTCATTTGTGATATGATTCCTCTCAAAAATCGGGTAAAAAGTTTTATCCATTTACGCTTACACTTTCCAACGCTTTTTATTCTGACCTTTGAGATTCAAAGAGTCCAAACCGTGGAGCATGGCATTTCCCTATTTAAAGCTTTAAAAATTTTTAGCCCATCCATCCTACCAGACTATATTAGCTCTCGTTATTAGCTTTTGTTTCGTCCGTGAAAACCCTTCTCCATAACGCGCTTCTGGTCAACGAAGGTCAGGTGGCGCTGGGTTGGCTTCTGATCCGGGATGAAAAAATTGAATCCCTCGGCTTTGGTAATCCTCCCGAAGAGATCCAAATGCAAAGCTCCGAACGCTATGATGCCCAGCGAGCTTACCTTATGCCTGGGGTCATTGATGACCAGGTTCATTTCCGGGAACCAGGGCTGACCCACAAAGGTGATATTTTCACCGAAAGCCGCGCTGCCGTGGCCGGAGGTATTACCTCCTACATGGAAATGCCCAACACCCAGCCCCCCACCCTCACTCTGGAGCTCCTGGAAAGTAAATACCAGCGTGCGGCCGAGACTTCTTGGGCCAATTTCAGCTTCTATATGGGCACTTCTTCCGATAACTTGGAGGAAATACAACGCTGCGATCCCACGCGCATCTGCGGACTCAAGATTTTCCTTGGTGCCTCCACCGGTGAGCTGTACGTGGATGACCCTCAAGTGTTGGAGAGGGTGTTCCGGGCTTCGCCCCTCTTGATTGCCCTGCACTGCGAAAAGGAACCCCTCATTCAAGACCAACTCCGCCGCGCCTTGGCCCATTGGGGAGATAACATTCCTATACGGGAACATCCAATGATTCGCAGTGCCGAAGCTTGCTATCGCAGCACCTGTGAAGCCATTGAACTAGCCGAAAAAACCGGGGCCCGCATCCACGTGCTCCACATCAGCACGGCCCGGGAATGTCAGCTTTTCCGTGCCGATCTTCCCCTGGAAGAAAAACGCGTCACTGCCGAGGCATGCATCCATCATTTGTGGTTTACCGAGGAGGACTATGAGCGTCTGGGGGCTTTCATTAAGTGGAATCCGGCTATAAAGTCATACGCAGATCGGGAGGCAATCCGCCAGGCGGTTCACGACGGGCGTATTGATGTTGTGGCCACCGATCATGCGCCGCACACCCGTCAGGAGAAGGCTCTTCCTTATCGGCAGTGCCCTTCGGGAGGACCCTTAGTGCAGCATGCCCTGCCGGCCATGATGGACCTGGCTGAACAGTTGGGCTGGAGTGTGGCCCACGTGGCTGAACTGATGAGCCATAGAGTAGCGCGTCTTTTCCGGATTGTGGGTCGGGGTTTTCTGAAACCGGGTTACCAGGCCGACTTGGTCCTTGTGGAGCGTAGGCCCTGGACTGTAACCGCTGAAAACATTCTTTACAAGTGCCAGTGGAGCCCTTTTGAGGGCCACACTTTTGGGCACGCTGTGAAAGCCACTTTTGTGAATGGATACAAGGTTTACGAGGATGGCCATTTTGCGGCCTTCCGACCGGGACAGCGCCTGATGTTTCAACGCTAAATAGGGTATAGGCCTATTTCTTAGGGTAAATCAAATTTTTTTGCAATTTGCCAACCTCAAATTCCTCCACCATGGAAAAATTGGATTCCTGCGCTTTGATCACGGGAGGTTCACGGGGGATCGGCAGGGCCGTGGCTGTGCGCCTTGCCCGACCAGGCCGCATGCTCATTATCAATTATCTATCCAATCACAAAGCTGCTGAAGAAACTAAAAGACTTGCCGAAGAACGCGGCGCCATCGTCCACCTCGTACCCTTCGATTGTTCAGATGCCCCCTCCGTACAGGACGTATTTGCCGAGCTTCAGCCCCTTTTGCCCGAAGGAGGCATTGATATCTTGGTGAATAATGCCGGTATTCGCCGCGACCAGCTTATGGTCACTATGGAACCGTCAGACTGGCATCGGGTGATTGATGTGCACCTGCACGGATTTTTTTACATCACAAGGGCGGTTTTACCCAGTATGGTGCGCCGTCGGCGTGGACGGATAGTCAATATCGTCTCACTGAGTGGGGTACAGGGTATGCCCGGGCAGACCAATTATGCCGCCGCCAAGGCCGCTGTTATAGGCGCCACAAAATCGTTGGCCCGTGAGGTAGCCCGCCGTCAAATCACGGTCAATGCCGTGGCCCCTGGTTTTATCCGCACGGATATGATCGCCGATATTTCTGAAAACGATTATAAAGCCATTATTCCAGCCGGCCGGTTTGGCAATCCTGAGGAGGTAGCTGCCGTGGTGGCTTTCCTCTGCTCAGAAGAGGCCTCTTATATCACCGGCGAGGTAATTCACGTGAACGGAGGGTTGTACACTTAACATCTAATTCTTACATTCGTAGAGAAAAATCAGGGTATGTCGCTAAAAACCCTGGGCGAAGAGGACCTGAAAATATTCTATTCCATCAGCGAGGTGGCCCGTCATCTGGGAGTGAATGCTTCTCTGATCCGTTTCTGGGAAAAAGAATTTCCTCAATTAAAGCCCCGGAAAAACTCACGGGGGGAGCGCCTTTATACCAAAAAAGACATCCAACTCCTGGAACGTATTTATCATTTGGTAAAGGTAGAGGGCTTCACCTTGGAAGGTGCCCGCCGACACCTTAACAAACGGAGCAGATCATCCAGTCAACCTTGCACAGAGGAGCCATCAGAGGTGGCTTCTCCTCCCTCTGCTAATTGTCAGGAATTACGCAATATTCAGGAACGTCTTCAGGCTGCCTACGAGCGTATAATTAATCTCCAAAACAGACTAAGCAAAGTACTAGGGAATATTAAGACCTCAAACAACTCTACGTTATTTGGTCCAAATAATAGAGTTGATTAATCTGCGGTTTGTCTACACTCTTGAATTCTAAAAAAGAATGCATACATAAATTTTAAAATTTACTGTATACGTTTCAACCTTTATTCGCCTTATTTTAAAAAAGTTCTGAAAGCATTTTTTCATTAGTTAGATATTACTTTATTAATGAATCATTAATTTTAATATAGCCAAAAAAATGAGTTTAAAAAAGTTTTTTCTGACATTAAATTTGAATAGTAATGACATGATAATGACTTTTTACAAAGTAATAACTTACTCTAGATTATTAAAGCTGTATTTATCATAAAAAAAACAATTTTTAAAATTTGAAATTCGTTATTTGATAATTCTTTGAAAAGAATATCTAATTAATCATAAAAATAAATGTTATATTTCTTTTTTAATTATAAATAATTTTTAATAATTTTCGAATACCATTTTTTATTAATTAAAACAACGAAAATGATAATTCCCCAATTTTGAAATTCAAATAAATAAACTTTTTGTGCAGAGATGAAGTATTATTGTAATTTAAATTTTAGAGAATAATATGATGACGATGAATTACTATACTTTATTTAGGTTTCTATTAAAATGGAGAATTTCTATGAATTAAAGCTAAGTTTCAAACGATTACCTGTTTTAGGAAATTTCAAATATTCTCCTTTAACTCCTAATTTTGCTTCTGAGTTTATAATACCTTATATGGGGCGAGTTTTTTTTCTGATCTCGGCTATCACGGGTTTTTCTGTCCTTGCCAATTCTCAGAAAAGTATTGTGCTTCAACATCCTTCACCAACCATCTTGGAAGCCGAGGATGCACGGCGGGCTGCTGAAGGCTTATTTCCGCGCTGTGCAGTGGGTCTGCCCGTATCAGACTTCGACCCGACCACCGTGGGCTCGTGGGAGTTGCTTAGCGATGGAATGGTACAATGGCATTTTAAGGTGGCTGTACCGGGAGCCCGGGGCATGGCTCTTTATTTTGACAGACTAATCCTGCCTCCAGGTGGCAGACTACGCGTGGAATGTGAAGCTTGCGGCCTTAGGGAAGAAGTAACAGCCGCGCATCTTGATCCCTCGGCCGGTTGGCTTAGTGAATTCTTCCCGACTGAGGAGCTGTCCGTTCAATATGTAGGTCCCTCCTTGACACCCGGAGTGTCAGACATTCACCTGGATCAAGTGGCTGTGGCGTACAGAATGCTGCACTTTCCTTTTTTTCCAAGAATTTCCGAAAAAGATTTTGGCGATGCTGACGGTTGCCAGGTGAATGCCCGGTGCAGCCCGGAAGGCGATAATTGGCACGATCAGCGACGCTCGGTGGTACGCATTCTTGTCAAAGAAGGTAATTACTACGGCTGGTGTAGCGGGGCCATGGTGAATAACACAGCGCAGGATTGTACACCTTACGTACTCACTGCTAATCATTGTGGAGCAGGTGCTTCGGTGGCGGATTTCAAGTCGTGGAAATATTATTTCAATTATGAGTCGTCCGCCTGTGCCAATCCTCCCGGGGAAGGCACGCTGGCTACCCAGACGGTGACGGGATCGCTGAAGGTAGCCAGTTCTTCGGATGCTTCCACTGTTACCAAGTCTGATTTTCTGCTCACTATCCTTAAAATGCGGCCTCCTGCTTCCTACAATGCCTATTTGGCCGGATGGAGCACCTCCAACACCGGCTCCTCCTCAGGTGTGACGATTCATCATCCTGCAGGGGATATAAAGAAAATTTCTACCTACACGCAGGCCTTGTTATCGGCTACATGGGGTGGTACACCGGGCACCCATTGGCAGGTGAAATGGACCTCTACGACTAATGGGCATGGCGTGACGGAGGAGGGTTCGTCAGGTTCACCTTTATTTAATAGTTCCAAATTGGTCATTGGCCATTTATCTGGAGGAAGTTCATTTTGCACACAGCCCAACAATCCAGACTATTACGGTAAACTCTGGTACAGTTGGGATCAGACGGGCACTACAGCCAACCGACGCCTGAAAAACTGGCTGGACAGGGCCAACACCAATCCTACTACTCTGAGTGGCCGAAATAACAATTGTAGCACCTCTTCATTGCCCACAGTAGACTTTGTGGCCGACAAAACCAATGTGATGGCTGGTGAAGAAGTGTCGTTTACCGACCTGACGACCGGAAACCCCTTTGCATGGACGTGGCAGGTCAGCCCCACCACATTCAGTTTCAGTAGTGGTACGAGCGCCACCTCCCAAAATCCGAAAATGAAATTCAACAACCAGGGGAATTATACTATCACACTCACTGCAGCCAACACCGCTGGCTATGAAACGAAAGTCCGCACAGCCTATATAAAAGTAACGGGTAATATCAGTACTCCTGAAGGCTTTGATGAAAGTATTCCCACGGTTTCTTTCATTCCCAACCCTGCCGTGGATCGCATTGAATTTTTTACCGATTGGGACCGTGTAGGAAACGTTAGGGTTTCTGTTACCGACCTGAGCGGCCGGATACTTCAAACAGCTGTCCTTTCCCGAGAGACAAGCAGGCTGAATTTCTCCTTCCAGGGACAAGGTCTTTTTCTGGTACGCATTACATCTGACAACCAGCCGGAAGCTGTTTTGAAGCTCGTCCGCACCAATCCATGACGAGGGTTTTCCTGCAACGGCCTTTAGTTTCTGCGGGCGTATGTGTTATTACGGCCATTTTGGTTTTTTCCGTTCTTTCCGCCTATCACATTCGGCATGAACTCCAAAAACCTGTCCCTGATATTGGGGATATTGCGCCTGAAATAGCCATTCCCGATACCAGCCGTATAAAAACCCTAAGCCTGAAAGACCTGCGAGGATATTACGTACTGGTGGACTTCTGGGCTTCGTGGTGTCGTCCCTGCCGCATGGAAAACCCCTATTTAGTGGAATTGTGGCGACAGTATGGACGGGCCAAGTTCAAAAATGGCAAAGGGTTCCGCATTTTTAGTGTATCACTGGATAACCACGAGCTGGCCTGGAAAAAAGCCATTCACGACGACAAGCTTGAATGGCCTTGGCATGTTTCAGAGCTTAAAGGTTGGAAATGCAGCGCTGCAAGGGATTATGGTGTTAACAAAATTCCTAGCAACTTTCTTATAGATCCTAAAGGGATTATTGTGGCTAAGGGGCTTCGTGGGTGGGCCCTGGCTGAGGAACTCAAGAAGTATATTAAATCCGGCAAATGAAATTTTAGGCAGCCATTCCGGACGGACCTGCTATTAACCCATCAAACCCCGTCCATTTTCAAGACATGGTTTTCACATTCGGAAGAGCAACCCCGTTTTGTCGTTCATTAAAAACCGATTCTTAGGATTAGGATTTAAAAAGAATTTTAATTCCGTTTTCACCGTAACGGTATTTCAGATGGCTTCTTCGGCCACTGGAACGGGCTGTGAAGGTGGACGGAAGCCCAACCGGAGCCTGAAGCCCTCAAGAATGTAATACACACAGGGTACCACTACGAGCGTCAGCAGAAGAGAGCTAGTGAGTCCTCCAATGATGGCCCATGCCATGCCATTTTTTACTTCGGCTCCAGCGCTTTTGTTCAGAGCAATGGGCAACATGCCAAAGATCATGGTCACTGTGGTCATCAGAATAGGCCTGAATCTTTCGCGACCGGCTTCCACCAGGGCCTCCGTGAGGCCCATACCTTCGGCTCGGAGCTGATTTGTAAAGTCCACGAGCAAAATACCATTTTTTGCCACTAAGCCCATGAGCATGATGATACCAATAATGCTGAATATGCTGAGATCTTCCATAGTGAGAGCCAAGGCTAGAAAAGCCCCCACTGAAGCCAGAGGAAGCGAGAACAACACCACGAAGGGATAGACTAAACTTTCATATAAAGCCACCATGACAAGATACACAAGCACGATGGCCACCACCAAGGAAAAGGCCAGAGAACGAAAACTGTTGCGCATGCGTTCCTGATTTCCTACAAATTGCCATGATACATTGGAGGGGAGGCGCAAATTCTTCAGGGCTCCGGCTATTTCCTGACCCACTGTGCCGGCAGATCGACCCACTACATTGGCATTCACTTTTATGGCAGGTTGACGGTCCATCCGCTCCAGAACGCTTTGATCAAAGGACTCTTCCAGGGATGCAAACTCTTGAAGTGTCACGATATTCCCTGTAGGTGTGGGGAAAGGCATCTGAGCCAAATCTGAGGGAGTTTGCCTGTGAATTTTATCATATTGAATGAGGATGGAATGCTCTTCACCTTTTTCACTGATTTTAATTTGGTTGTTGCCCCGGATGGCTGTGCTAAGGGAGTAACCGACCTCGGCAGCATTTAATCCCAAGCGGGCCAACTTTTCCCTGTCAAGCCTGATGCGCAAGGCCGGTCGGGGAGTTTGGGTGCTGAACTGATGGTACTTGGTGCCTGGCGTACCCTTGACGATATCCATCACCATTAGGGCGGCCCGTTGCAGGCTATCGCGCTGAGGCGATTTCAAAGCAATGGACACATCGGCTTCACCGGTGTTTCCTGTGATGGTGATGGGAGCCACAGTCACCTGAGTACCAGGGATGGAAGAAATTTCCTGCTCCACTAGCACGGCCAAATCCATGGAAGAAAGAGACCTTTGAGAAGGAGGCACCAATTTGACGGTGATTTCAGCAAAATGACTCCCTGAGGAAACCAGTCCGGTGAAACCTGTACTGGAATAGCCTACGTTGGTAAAAACGGTGGTCACCTCAGGATGAGAGGAAATCATGGCCTCTGCTTGTTGCACAATGCGATTGGTTTCCTGTAGGCTTGTACCGGGAGGCAATTCAATGCGAAGGTTAAACTCGCTGCGGTCACCTTGCCTTACGAAGGTAGATCCTATGAATCCGGCCACAGGAAGCGAAAAAGAGGCCGCTGTCATCAGGAATGCCGAGCCCAGGACCCAGCGCTTGTGACCCAGGCACCAATGCAAAAGGCGGGCGTAGGCGTTGCGCGCAGAGGAAAATAGGCGTTCCCAGTGCCGATGAAAGGCCAGCCACCATCCTATGCCTTCTAAATGGGGCAATCGTCCGAAGCGGGAAGCCAAGAGAGGAGTAAGTGTGAAGCAAACAAACAGGCTGAGTAGCGTGCTGGCCACTACCACAAGAGCAAATTCTTTAAGAATATTCCCGATGATACCCCCGGCAACACTCATAGGTACGAAAACCACTACATCCACCAGCGTGATGGCTATGGCCGTGAAACCGATTTCCTCGCGGCCTTCCAGCGCGGCCCGGCGTCGGTCTTTACCCATTTCCATGTGCCGGTAGATGTTTTCAAGTATCACGATGGAATCGTCCACCAGGATCCCCACTACCAGCGATAAACCCATGAGGGTCATTAGATTCAAAGACATATCAAAAAGGTACATAAGAGCGAACGTGGGTATCATAGAAGATGGCAGCGCCACGAGCACAAAGAGTGAGCTGCGTATGCTATGCAGAAAAAGCAGCATCACCAGGGCCACGATGCCTATTGCAAGTACAAGATCTCCTACGACGGCGTTGGCCGAAGACAGGGTATATTGGCTCTGATCTGAAGCAATTTCAAACTTCAGTTGCAGGGGTTTATAACGGTCCTCTAGCTCAGCCAAACGTTTTTTAACTTCCCGACTTACTTCTACGCTGTTCGCATCAGTCTGTTTCATGATCACTAGGCCCAAGGCGGGCTGTCCATTTATTCGTGTAAGGGTAGAAGGCTCTTCGTGATAATCGTGAATTTCTGCTACATCCGCCAAGTACACCGGACTACCCTCGGGCGTAGTGAAAAGCAAAAGGCGACGTAACTCTTCTACATTTTGGAATTTTTCCTCATATCTCAATGTCAGGTCCAACGACCCACGCTGAAGGGTACCAGCGGGAAGACTCAGACCGGCAGATGCCAATAGACGCATTACTTGAACAGAGGTGAGGCCCAGGGCTTCCAATCGGTCTCTTCGTAGATTTAATCTTATTTGTCGGGGCACTGCTCCAAGCATGTTAACCGCACCCACCCCAGGTACACTGGCCAGCACAGGTTTCACGTCTTTTTCCACCAGTGCATGGAGATTTTGGTCGTCCACCTGAGCGCTTACAGCAAGCCGCAAAACGGGAACATCTTCAGTTGAAAACTTGGTAAGAATTGGCTTTTCAGCCTCTTCGGGCAATAGGTCAATGACAGCATCAATCTTACGTTGCGCATCGGCCACGGCTTCATTCACGTCCACCCCGTCGCGCAGTTCAATCTGGATAATAGAAGCATTTTGATAGGAGTTTGCGGTGATGCGCGATACTCCCTCGGTTTCTGATAAGGCATCTTCCAGAATTTTGGTAACCCCAGATTCCACTTCATCGGGAGCCGCCCCAGGATAGGTGGTGATCACCGTGAGGGTGTGGGCATCAAAGCGGGGCAACAGGTTATAATTAAGCTGCCGATAACCTATGAGCCCGAAAAGAACCAACGCGATGAAAACGACCGTGATGAGCAGGGGGCGCCGGATGGAGAGTTCGGTCAGCTTCATGCTGTTGGTATCAGGGTGTTACCACGCGTACAGGGCTACCGTCCACCAGGTGGTTGTGCCCGGCAATCACGACATTTTCGCCCACCTGAAGACCTGAAAGGATTTCCACACGGCCTTCGTGAATGCGGCCTGGGATGATCTTCCGCAGCTTAGCCACGCTATCCCGAACCACAAACACCTTTCCTTCAGCCACGCTACCCGCAAAGGCCTCTCTGGGGGCTGTCAGGCGGCTGAGGGAATCCTTCACCCTCCATAACACTTTGACAAAACCGCCCGCTTTCCATTTTAGGTCATGGTTGGGCACCACTACTTCCACGCTGAAGTTTTGAGTCTGATCGGCCCGTGGATTAATGAAGCGCACACGACCCACCACAGTGTCCCGAAAAGGCGCTTCCATAGCAACCAACACTTCCTGATTTTGGCGAACCAGCTGCAATTCTTCGGCGTTCACCTTACAGAATACGCGCAGGCGCGTCAAATCGGCAATCGTTCCGAGGGGCACTCCAGGATTTACAAATTCACCTTTGCGCACATTTTTCATAATTACCGTACCACTTATGGCAGCCTTAATGCGGCTGTCCTGAAGAGATTGCTGGGCCTGTTGGAGTTGAATTTCTGTGTTTTCTTTCTGAAACTTCAGGTCCAGATAATCCTTTTCGCTGATGGCCTCTCCCTGACGCAAACGTTCCAATTTTTCCAGGTCTTTAGAAAGTTTCTCCAAAGTCAACTGCAAGGAACGCAGGGAAAGTTCTTTTTGACGTGTATCGGTTTCTACGAGCAATTGCCCCGCCTTTACTGGATCGCCGGTTTCAAAAAATACTTCCGTGACCTGACCGGGCTGACAGGCCATGATCTGCACCTCTTCCCAGGGCATTAGGGTGGCCGTTTTTTCCATGCGGTATTCCCACACCTCTTCCTGTACGGCAGCCACCTTCACGGGGATGCGCCGTTCAAAGCCCGCAGGAGGTGTCTTTCGGGCATCCAGGACCTTTTTATTCTGAAATAATCGCACGGAAGCTAAGGCTGTTAGCAGAAGCACAACTGTCAGGGCGATTAACTTTTTCATAAGAGGAAGTTATCTCACTTTTAAATATTCCAACAGCCTGCCAGCGGCTTTCTGGAGCTGTATTTCGGCATTCAAAAACATGAGCAGGGCGTTGTGGTAGTTAATCATAGCTTGTTGAAACTGAATTTCTGCATTCAGAACCTCTGCTAAAGCTTGCCGACCTTCCGCAAAAGCTGCTTGGCTTTTAAGCAGGACGCGGCGGGCCAGCTGCAAGGTTTGTTCCTGCTGTAACACATCAATGGCCGACTGTTTGCGAGCTAAAGTGGCATTTTCAAATTGAAGTTTTAGCAGCCGTTCCGAATGTTTGTATTGATTTTGCATCTGGAGCCATTGAATCCGGGCCTGACTATAGCGAGACTGTCTCCAAAAGCCATCAAAAACAGGGAAGCTAATCCGCAGGCCTACACTTGAAAAATCAAACCATCGTGACCATAATGGGCCAAATTGGTTGTTAAGGGCTTGGACACCGTAACGGGCGTATGCACTCAAGTTGGGAATATAGCCATGTTTCACGCGCATCATCTGAATTTTTTGGATGTCAATGTTTTTTCTTAGCAGCCTTAACTCAGGCAAACGTAAAGGGTCAAACGGAGGGGCTGTTAATTGAAGCCTGAACATTTCCCTTATAGAAGCTGTATCAGGAATTATCGGTTCAGTCTCAGGCACCCACATGGAGGCTTTAAGTTTTTGAAGGGCCATTTCCCTGTTTACAATAAGCAGCTGCCATTGGGCCTCCACATTGCTAAGGGCCAGACGAAGTCGTTCTACATCCGTGGACAGGGCAAATCCTTCTTTGGCTTGTAGCTCTACAATGGAAAGCAATTTTTTATATTCTTTTCGGATTTCCTCCAAAGGCTCTATTTGTAGAGTGAGCACAGCTGCCTGGACGTACACAGTGGCCACTTCCATAGCCACTTCTTGGCGCATTTTCTCGATGTTTTCCACGGCTGCTTCCAACGACGGTTTAAAGGCTTTAAACCCCGTAATGAGGCTTTGATCGTAGATTTTTTGCTCGGCCAGCCCGGTGGCAAATGCGGCATAGGTAGTACCAAATCGCACCACGACTGGCTCAGGCCCCAACACACCACCGGGAATTACATTGGCCAAAAGCTTAAGGTTGTCGTCCAGGGTGAAGGAAGCCGATACCTGAGGTAGATAGGCGCTGTAACCTTCTTTAATCTGCGCCTTTGTGTACATCAAAGTGAGCTGGGCATCCTGAATATCTGGTCGATTTTCAAATGCTATTCGTACGCATTCCTGCAAACTAAGGGGCTTTTGACCCCCTGCAAGGAAGTGAATACAAACAAAAAGGCTGCTTGAACAGAGCATTCTGTACATGGCTCCCGGCCCTCTGCAGATAACCAAACGCAGCCTATTCGTGAAATGCCACATACCACTCACCTCTCAATATGGAAAAATGAGGAATTTCTCAAAAAGCACAGGTATAATTCTTGGGATGCCGGCAAATATCCAAAATTCTTTACAGGCCCACTTTCCTATTGGATACCAGTTTCTCCGGCTTCCCTTAAAGCCTGCGCCATAAGGTCGCGAACCCGTTCGCGCAATAGAGGCACATCTTCTTCCCTTAGCCCATTGGTGAATATGGGTTCCAGGTATATAATGCGCAGGCAGCCCCGCCGAAGAATTTTATCTTTCATAGGCATCAGGAACCGGTTGTCCGGGGTGACATATGGTACAATGGGGCATTGAGCTTTTATTGCAATTCTAAAAGCTCCGTCCCTGAAAGGCAAAAGTAATTCTTCCGTACGGTTGCGTGTGCCTTCGGGGAAGATGAGAAGTGTATGCCCGGATCGAAGGGCCTCCGCGCACTTTTCAAGGCTAATTTGACGACTGACTGAGCTGCTGCGATCCACAAAGATGCTAACCAAGCCAAAGTAGAACCGCAAAAACGGGAGTTCACCAATTTCCTTTTTAGCAAGGCCTTTAATATTATCTTCTACAGCCAGGGCTGCTGTGAAAATATCCAGCAAGCTGGTGTGGTTACTGATGATTACGTACGATGAGCCGCGGGGAAGATTTTGGGGATTGATGAACTTCCAACGTACCCCTGCAAGCCACAATATAACTTTAACCCATTTCCTTGTAATCTGCACGAAAAGAGCGCTGTTAAGAGGTTTACGGACGAATGAAAAAAAAAGCACTACAGGATACATAACCACCAGGTATAAGCCGAAAATTCCCCAAGCCCATAACGTTCGTAGGTAGTCGGTGATTCCGGGCCTGTTCCTGGGTTTTAAAGCTTTGTATGCAATTTTGTTGCTTTCCTGATGGGCTCTCCACATTCCGTTGGCAAATTATTCATTTTTTCGGCGCCCTCCGGCTCGGGCAAGACCTCTATTGTCAAAGCCTTATTACAGCGCGACCCGCGCCTAGCTTTTAGTGTGTCCTGCACCACTAGACCCCCGCGTCCCGGTGAACAACACGGCCGTGAATATTATTTTATTTCCGTGGAGGAGTTCAAAAAACGAATAGCTGAGAATGCTTTTGCCGAGTGGGAAATGGTTTATGATAATCTTTACTATGGAACATTGAAATCAGAGGTAGAGTCCCTGAGACGAAAGGGTCTGCATGTATTGTTTGATGTGGATGTGGAAGGTGGCTTGAATTTAAAGAAACTCTACGGGGCAGATGCCCTGTCTTTCTTTGTAATGCTCCCCTCTTTGGAGGAACTGGAAAAACGACTGCGCGCCCGCAGCACTGAATCGGAAGAAATGCTGCAAATCCGTATGGCCAAAGCACGAAAGGAAATGGAATACCACTCTCAATTTGATGTGGTCCTCTTTAATGATCAATTAGATAAAGTGGTCCAAGAGGCCTACGACCACATTCGTCAATTCGCTGGTTTATGAGTGAGCTAAATCCTTTATCAGAAAAGATTATTACTGAGGAAGACCTGAAGCAGGCCCTGCTCAGTGTACCTAATCCTGCTGGGGAGGGAAGCCTTTGGAGCGCCGGTAAAGTACGTTTCTTTGAGATTCAAGGGTCTCTGATCCGCCTGGAGGTGGAAGGTCAAAATCCGGCCCTTCATGCCCGTCAGAAATTAGAGCGCCAAATTAAGGATGCCATTGCTCAGAAATTAGGCGACCGCCCTCACAGTGTGGAAGTGACAGTGTATGTGCCGCCTGCCATCGGGAACAGTAAGGAAAATATTTTACCTGGTGTGAAGCATGTGGTGGCCGTGGCTTCCGGTAAGGGAGGGGTGGGGAAAAGTACCGTCGCCGTGAACCTGGCCGTGGCCTTGCGAACTGAAGGGTTTGCAGTGGGCTTAGTGGATGGAGACATTTACGGTCCTTCGGTTCCAGTGATGTTTGATGTGGAATACCGACGGCCTGAGGTACGCCGTTTCGGCGAAAAACCTTTCATCATTCCTGTTGAAAACTATGGCGTACTTATGATGTCCATCGGTTTTTTTGCCGGAGTGAACCAAGCTGTGGCCTGGCGGGGACCAATGGCTTCTAAGGCCCTGCGCCAGATGTTTGTGGATTGTTGGTGGGGCAATTTAGATTTCATGATTGTAGATCTACCGCCCGGCACTGGGGATATACATCTAACACTTGTGCAAATGTTGCCCCTCACAGGGGCTATCATCGTAACCACACCTCAGAAAGTGGCCCTTTTAGATGCCCGTAAGGCAGCTGCAATGTTTCGTATGCCGGCAATTCAGGTACCCATACTCGGCGTTGTGGAAAACATGGCCTGGTTTAGTCCCTCTGCCCATCCAGAGGAACGATATTATCTTTTCGGGAAGGGTGGCGGCGAAGAACTTGCAGCAGAGTTGAATGTTCCCCTTCTGGCCCAAATACCTTTGGATGAGTCGCTGTGTGAACAGTCTGATAAGGGGATGCCGATCACATTAAATACTCAGAGCCCGCTTGGTAAAATTTACAAAAGCCTGGCACAGAACCTGCTAAGTTCCATAAACACGCTATTGCCTTCCAGCTCCAACTGAAAAGAGTAATTTTTTAGAGCTCCAATTTTCTCTACTTTTGGGTCCTTAAAACTATGGTTTGCATGAAAAAAGTCCTATTTTTTGTAATACCGGTCCTGTTATTTTGGGCCTGCAAAGGCACCGGCCAGAAAGAAACCCAGTCCAAACCTAAGCCTCAAACAAAAGAACAAAGATTGAGCTATGCCATAGGGAAGGATATCGGCACAAGCCTCCGTAATAACAACATTAAAGCCGACTACGAATACCTTTTTGAAGGTATCCGTCACGGTGTAGAAAACTCTGGTTTCCTAATGACGGAACAAGAGATATCGCAGGCGATGCAGGAATACCAGCAAGACAAGATGCGGGAAATGCAGGAGCAGGCCGCTCGCGAAGCGGGGCCCGAACGTGCGAAAGGGGAAGAGTTTCTTACACGTAACCGTCAACGCAAGGAAATCAAAGAAACTCCCAGTGGTCTTCAGTACGAAATTCTGAAGGAGGCATCCGGCCCCAAGCCCGTGGCCACAAGTACTGTTAAAGTATATTACAGAGGAACACTCATTGATGGCACTGAGTTTGACGCTACCAAACCCGGCAAACCGGCTGAATTCCGTCTTGACCAGGTGATCAAAGGCTGGACGGAAGGATTGCAGCTTATGAGCAAGGGAAGTAAATATAAATTTTATATTCCTCCCGACTTGGCTTACGGTAATAATCCTCCACCGGGATCTAACATCAAGCCGGGTTCCACGCTTATTTTTGAAGTGGAATTGCTCGATTTCCGCTAATCATTTTGTGGGGAGGCCTCCCTAATTTTTCAGCAATATCATTTTTTTCATTCAAAAACTTAGAATCTTTCCCAGTACCCCTAAAAGAATTTTATTATATAGAGAAGCGCGTTTTTTAAATAGAGGCCTTCATTGCAGTAGCCGTCTTCACCCATTTAATAATTCTATATTGGCTTATCATGAGAACAAAGGAAGAAATTGTTAGAAACTGGTTGCCGCGTTACACAGGAACAGCTGTGGAAGAATTCGGAAAATACATTTTACTATGTAATTTTTTAGATTATGTACAATTATTTGCTAATAAATTTGGTGTAGAAGTGCGTGGGAAAGGGACCCATCCCATGCAAACAGCCACTCATGCCAACATTACTATCGTGAATTTTGGAATGGGTAGCGCTCTGGCAGCCACCATTATGGACCTGCTATCAGCGGTGCAACCTAAGGCCCTTCTCTTCTTAGGAAAATGCGGGGGGTTAAAAGAAATTACCAAAGTTGGAGACCTCATATTGCCTATTGCAGCCATCCGCGGGGAAGGCACTTCCAATGATTATCTGCCACCCGAAGTGCCTGCTCTGCCGTCCTTCAGGCTGCAAATGGCCGTATCCTACTCCATCCGAAAATTTGAACGGGATTATTTCACAGGTACAGTGTACACTACTAATCGGCGCGTCTGGGAACACGATGAGGAATTCAAAAATTACCTCCGACGAATCCGTGCCATGTGCATTGATATGGAAACGGCTACCATATTCACGGTAGGTTTTATCAACAAAATTCCCCACGGAGCTTTACTTTTAGTATCGGATAACCCCATGCATCCCGAAGGGGTTAAAACCACCGATAGCGATAGGCTCGTCACCGAAAACTACGTTGGTCTGCACCTGGACATTGGCATATCTGCTCTGGAAGAACTACGGGACTCGGGCGAAAGTGTCAAGCATCTCCGTTTTGAGTAAAGAAAAAATTTTTCCTTACTTATCTTCCCGTATTTATCTGGTGATTCTTATCTTCCCGTATTTATCTGGTGATTCTTATCTTCCCGTATTTATCTGGTGATTGATCACCACCTGGAAAAGGGTGCTGTCTAAAAAAGCCGAAAGACTTAAAAATTCCGGATGATCGGAGGTTAATCTTTTAGCGAAAAGGTCCTTGCCGAAGGCCCGCAGGTAAGCCAAATAGATCAGTTCAGTACAGTAAATTTTTGAAGTATCCTTCAGGTCAAACCTATTGTCAAAAGGAATGCGGCGTTCCAGATATTGTTTGGCAAATTTTATGGGTTCTTCCGGGTCCAGGTTGGGCTGGCTCAGGCGCACTACTATGAGAGAACCGGGTACACTCTCCCGGACAAATTTTTCTAATGTTTCCGATTGCACCCCGTCAGTCTCCGAAAGCTCAGAAGATACAGAATGTATCACTTTCCATTTTCCCTTGTCATTATATAATAAGGCACAATGTGACAAATTATAGCCCGTATGGAATAGCTCATTGATTACCGAAGATACAAAGCCATGGCCGCGGCGCAGAATAATATCGCCATTGCGCAGTAGGCCTATTTCCTCTTCGGTGAGCCTATAAGTTTCGTGAAATGCCTTCTCTGGAATTTCGCGATATTTAGTGAGCCTTAGAATACGGTCAGAAAGAAAAAAAAATGCCGGCACCGCTGAAGCGATGCCGACCTTAAAAAGATTTATTTTCAAGGGACCTTAATGGCCAGCCCCCTGACCCCCAGCAGCCGGGTTTCCTTCAGCGGGTGTGACTTCAGCAGCAGGCTGACCAGCGCTGGTAGTATCAGCAGGTTGCTCGGCGTTCATGTCAGGGGCGGATTCTTTTTTCTCATCTACGAGCCATTTTTCACCTCGCTTTACAAGTTTTAGCTCATTTTTACCTTCTTTCATGCAACAGAAGGTACAGGTAGCAGCGGTATCCTTTACATCACATTTGATATCCTTAATTTCGGTAATTTCCGGAAGCATTTTAAGCTGGTTCAGAGCATCCAGCATATTTTGTGTGGATTCAGTGGAGTATTTTTTGGCCTCATCCACTTTTTTATCTTTTAAAGCCGTCAAATAATTTTTGACGGCCGCTTCCGGCCCCGGCTTTTCGCAGGAAACCATTAATGAAAGAGCCATTACGGCTGTGGCGAATGTGCTGATTTTTTTCATTTCAGTAGGTTTTTCTGAAGCAGCGCAAAGGTAGAGAAAAAATTAAATTAGCAAATTTTTTCTTTTGGTTTTTTAACCACTTTTTTAAACAAGGGCATTTTGCTTTCCTCTCCTTTCAGTAGACGCCGAATATTGGAACGATGCGTGTAAAAAATGAACAGGCTGCAACCTACTACGAGTGTCCATTGTATTAATGAAACTTCTTTATAAAAAAGGAAATGAAATAGGGGAAAAGCCAAGGCAGCGCTTAGAGAGCTCACAGATATATAACCCGAAAAGAGCCAGGCCAATATGAAAATACCTGCGGAACTCAATGTGGCCCAAGGGGCCAGCGATGCCATCACACCCAGAGCAGTAGCCACCCCTTTTCCACCTTTGAAATGCAAGAACACCGAATAAACATGCCCCAGAATGGCGCAAGCCCCTGCCAATGGCCGAAGCTCCTGAAGTAAAATCATGGATTCCTTTCCAAAGATCCAACCGAACAATTCTCCCAACTTCACAGCGGCCATGCCCTTCGCAATATCCAAAACCAGTACCACGAGGCCGGCCCTACGACCTAAGACCCGGAAAGTATTGGTAGCTCCCGCATTGCCTGATCCATGCTGGCGTACGTCCACACCATAAAATAACTGTCCTATCCATATCGACCAGGGTAATGATCCCAGCAAATATGCAGTTATCATCCAAATAGCAGCCCCCATGTAGGAATACATATCTAAATATTTTAGGTATATAAAATGGGATTTTTCCCTTTAAAAAAATAAACGGGGAAAGCCTCTCCCCACTGTTCCCGCAAAACCTCTGCAAATTGCTCAGCGAGTAAATGCTCCGATTCATAATGCCCGATATCTACCAGCATAGTCCCTGGCAAGGCCTCTGCCAAATCATGGTATTTAACATCGCCGGTTATGAAAATATCGGCTCCAGCTGCACAGGCCTGAGTATATAGGAAAGCCCCGCTGCCGCCACAGAAAGCTACTATCCGTAACGGGCGGCCTGGTGGGGGGGAATGTCTAATAATCTGGCATCCAAAAATTTCCTTAAGGCGCAGTGCCAGCTGTGGCCAGTTTAAGGGCTCTGGAAATTCCCCTACGCAGCCGTAGCCCACTGTGGGATCCATGTTGTCTAGGCTATTCCATTCCAGCCAACATTCCTCGCCAGGTATTATTTTGGGGATGGCTTCAATTATTGCTGGTCCATCATCTTTTCGGAGCAAAAAAGATAACCGCACCCTTTTTTCATTTTCCACTTTTTGGGTTTCCAGCTCCGCCGGATTCGCACCCTTTTGACTAAAGAGTTCTGAATCCACTAGTTCTTTCAAGATTCGTTCACCCTGATAAAGACTCTCTGAGAAGGTTATGTTGCCGATGGCCTGTTTTACCTTCTCGGATTTCTCCCACGGCACCACCACACTCAACCGGCTCAGCCTAGGTTCGGGAGCCAGTACACGCAGATTTTTAAGACCCATCCTCCGACACATGTAAAAACTGGTGCCGCCCGCAATACGATCCCAATTGGTGTGCATGGCGATCACAGCCACATTGTGGCGCACCAGAGCATACAACAAGCCGCCCGCGCCGCTTCTGGGCGACAACCGTTTCAGGGGTCTGAAAATCAGTGGATGGTGGCATAGCACCAAATTGCAATCCCACTCCAGGGCCTTCTCAAGGGCCTCAGATGTCAGTTCCAGAGCACACAGCACGCCACGCACCTCAGTCTGTCCTTCACCTACCAGGAGTCCGCAATTATCGTATTCCTCAGCCAGTGTGAGGGGAGCCAGTTGCTGCAGTTTCTTAAGGATATCTGTTACAGTGGCCATTCAGACTCTCAATTATACAAACCCCACTGAATACTGAGCAAAACGGACCGGTCAAAAACGGGGTAGCCTGGGGCCAACCAGTAATCCACTTTCGGGACCCCCCGGTTCAGGTGAAATCCCAAAAGGGCGCAGCGGAAGCGCTTCACTCCCAGCGACAGGTGGGCGTTAGTCACAAGATATGGTCCGGAAAACTTTCCCTCTTGCAGATGCCAAATCTGCAGGCCCGGCATCCAGCGTAAAGGTTGGTAACGGGTATACCAATACACATCCACGCCAGCCTCCACTGCGAGCTTTTGGCCAAACATCCGTCCCTTGTAGAGAAATCCCGTCATCCCGTACACCCGGGGCACCCGCACTACTTCGCTTGTACTCTCTTGATATGCCAATTGAACGGGTAAACTGAAATGCCTTGAGAAAAAGAGGCCGTCCCCTTCAAGTTTTCCCTGAAAAACCAGAAAAAACTTCTCAAAATTCTTAGGCAGTGCCTCTTCATCATAATACAAATATCGACTTACAAAATAGGTTCCACCCCTGAAACGTAGAAACTTTTTCGGTATGTAAATGTCCGTCCCAACGTAAGAACATGTCTGAGGAGATAACTGGACATCCCACATGAAATGGTTAGAATCCATCCGCCTTTGTAGAAAGGGTGGGGCTACCCTGTGCATGGCGAAGACCAGTGCGCCTTCCGGCCTCCATGGGCGTCCCGAAAAGGGCGTGGACATCTTTCGCAGTATGGCTTCCCAGCGAAATGCTCCGGCGTTATAGCCTGTAAATTGAAGGTCTATGCGCCCATTGAACTCCAACTTGTCGTCCCAGTTAAGATGGACGCGCCCTGCCAAGGAAAGGTTATGGTAAATTTTCCTTTCCCGTACCCGGCGTATAGTATCCTGACCCAGTTGCAGGGCAGCATATTGTACAAAAGCTCCGATTTGCGAAAAACGAAGCTTACCTCTGAAAGGTGCCCAGCGAAAACCCGCCTCGGCTCCCCCCTGAGCTGCTTGCCCGAACCAGGCTGAAGGCCCTGTTGTATAGTAGTAATGGTTGAAAAAGTTGTCGCTTTGACCAGCGCCATTGGTGAACTGTCTCCGATCTGCCACAAAGAACAGCCGGGCCGTCAAGGTCCATGGCGTCAGGACACGCATCCGTGCGCTATCGCTTCGCCAGGGACCCAGCGAAAGCTCCTGCTGCAGAAAAGCCTCCCAGCAGTTGGCTACCACTTCAGCTGCACTAAGGTTCACCGGCCAAGTATCCTTACGTCGGATAGGAACGAATTGTTCCTGTCCGCTGGGGTCTATTTGGTTGAACCCTTGTTCCTTAAGGCTCACCGCCTCGGTGAGACCGCCGTTCTCTTCCTGGCGCCACCTATGCCACAATACCGCACCGCGGGCGAGGAAACGACCTTTTAAACTCCGCACATATCCGCCCCCCGTCAAGCGCGATACGCTGCTCCATTGCCGGTTGTAAAATCCCGCTGACGCCAAGCGCAGAAAATCTAAAAACCACTGGGCTCGGCGTCCTGCGGGCTGAGTGTGAAGGAGGTACAGGCGCTGGTCGCCTCTCCGGTTGTTTTTAGGAGGACCGGCCGTCCCCAGAGCCACCATGAGTTGCGTGTAAGGCCTTCGCGTCAGGTAATATCCCATTTGCTCCGGTGTACGCCTTAGGTAAAATGGCCAGCGCGTACCCCACGTAAAGGCCGTCCCGCTGTCTGGGGCAAACCACATCGGCACAGGGGCCCGACCCGTGTTGTCCTCCGCAGGAAATCCCATCCCCTGAATTGCCATAAATTCGTATGGTAGTCTGGATGATACACTGTCGCGGCGATAGAGGATACGATAACCCTTCAGTCCGTATTCCCCTTCAAACCATTGATAGACCTGGAGCGTATCCCGTTGTTTATGGAGGAAATCCTGATAGCCTTCCCGAACAGTCTGATTCTGAGCAATTGCACTGCTATCTAGGAAAATAGGTGCGGCCCATTTCGCTAAACACCAAAACCATCCCTTTCTCAGGCCCACATGTACCCTTTCTTTTCGCCCCGAAATTACGCTGCAAGTAATGAGAAGTGGCGATTGTATTTTGGTGTAGTAGAAATAAACTATGCTTTCTCCAAGCCACTATAATAAAAATCTCCCGGCAGCTAGCTTTACAATAGCTTCCTTTGGAATTTTTATTCTACCATTGGTTAGTTTGGAAAAAGGCTTTTGGCTCAAATGATGTGCCAACAGGGATGCTACTCTTTTAAGGTGAAGTTTCTAGAGGTATAACTTGTGATGTAAACAGGAACCCCAGATGATATTTTAGTGGACGTAAGGTTAGGGCCTGTTATTGCACACTACATTCACTTTTGGTATTTTTCACTTAAATTGCCAAAGAAGGCCTATGCTGCCCCAAGGCACAAAGCCACGCGCAGGAGGGAAAACTGCCTTAACTACGTAATCTGTTGGGGTTGCAATCAGCCATTGGGGGTGGAAAGCAGCTCGTAAAGCCAGATTTTGGGGCAACAGAAACCGCATGCCTGCGCGCAGGGAGAATCCCAGAGCTGCTTGGCGCCCGCTTTCAGCCAATTGGCCGTCCACCCGACCTGTCCCTGAAAAGAGGATAGGTATAAAGGCAGCGCCGGTTTCCCATGTGACGGCGGCATGCCGAAAGCCTCCCACCGAAATCTCCACAGGCCAGGTGCCGGCCAGCACATGGTCATCGAAGTAGGTACCGATTCCGATACGAGCTGTCATCGTCACAACCTCATCGCGGAAAAACTGGTAGGCATAAGCCAGAGAAAAGATTCCCCCCGGCCCCAGTACTTCCAGGCTGAGGGCATGACGAGGATCGCTCTTTTCGCCCTGAGCGACCAAAGTCAAGGGCAAGCCTAGGCCCAGGAGGAAGGCTCTAAAGGCCAACCACATGGAAAGCTTCACACGATGGTACCCACGGCTGCGCCATGGCAATTCTTGAACTTTTTGCCGCTGCCGCAGGGGCAGGGGTCGTTGCGTCCAATGCGCACCTCGGCCCTTACGGGCATTTGTCGGGGCCTTTCCCTTCCGGCATGAACTGGCTGACCCGGTAAGGAAGTGGGGGGCTCCAAACCTGGCCGGCTTGTGCGAAGAAGACGACTGTCCGTCCGTTGTTCCCGGGCCTCCCTTACCTGTTCAGGCTGTTCCACGTTGATGCGGCATTTAAGCAAAAAAGATAGGATGCCCGTGTTAAGATTTTGCAGCATCTGCCAGAATACATTGGACGATTCCAGTTTATAGACAAGGAGGGGATCTTTTTGTTCTAGGTAAGCATTTTGGACACTTTGACGCAGTTCGTCCATTTCACGAAGGTGGTCCTTCCAGGCCTCGTCCAGCAAAGCCAGGGTGATGCCCTTTTCCACCGACACTGTGAGCTCTTTTCCATCGGTTTCCACGCATTTTTTAAGGTTGGCCGCTACATGAAGCACCTTCGTACCATCGGTAATGGGTACTATAATATTTTGGAACTGGTGACCCTGTTGCTCATATACCTGTCTGATTACGGGCATAGCCATATGCCGCAACGCCTCTGCCCTCCGGCGATAAGCCTCATGAATGGCCTTAAACACCTTTTCGGTGATAACTTCAGGGGATTCGGAAAAGAATTCTTTTTCTCCTACAGGGGGTTCTAATGTGAGGGTTTTCAAAAGCTCCATTTCAAAATCTTCATAGCTGCGGTTATCCAAGGCGCTTTGGACAACATGGCCTGCATAATCGTGCATCAGGGTCAGGATGTCGTTTGAAATTCTATCTCCAAAAAGAGCATTGCGTCGGCGACGGTAGATCACTTCCCGCTGCTTGTTCATTACATCATCGTATTCCAACAGGCGTTTTCGGATACCGAAATGGTTTTCCTCCACCTTTTTTTGGGCCCGCTCAATGGACTTTGTGATCATGGGATGGGTGAGCACCTCCCCTTCTTTGTAACCCAATCGGTCCATGAGGCGTGCCAGCCGTTCAGAGCCGAAGAGCCGCATCAAATCGTCTTCCAATGAAACAAAGAACAACGAAGACCCTGGATCACCCTGCCGTCCAGCACGTCCTCTAAGCTGCCGGTCCACCCGACGGCTTTCGTGACGCTCTGTACCGATAATGGCCAGCCCACCAGCCTCGCGAACCCCGGGACCTAACTTGATGTCGGTACCTCGCCCGGCCATGTTGGTAGCGATGGTGACAGTACCAGCCTGTCCAGCCTTTGCCACGATTTCCGCCTCTTTCTGGTGATACTTGGCATTGAGCACTTGGTGTTTAATCTTGCGCATGGTAAGCATACGGCTCAGTAATTCACTGGTCTCCACCGATGTGGTGCCTACAAGGACGGGTCGGCCAGCTTTCAGATATTCCTCAATCTTTTCAATGACGGCGTTGTATTTTTCACGCTTGGTTTTATATACCCGGTCGTCCTCATCAATGCGGATGACAGGCTTATTGGTGGGGATAACTTCTACTTCCAGTTTATAAATGTCGTAAAATTCTTTGGCCTCGGTTTCGGCAGTGCCGGTCATTCCAGCCAGTTTACGGTACATTCTGAAATAATTCTGGAGGGTGATAGTAGCGTAGGTTTGTGTGGCAGCTTCCACTTTAACATTTTCTTTAGCTTCAATGGCCTGGTGCAGACCATCACTATAACGCCGGCCTTCCAGAATGCGTCCCGTTTGCTCATCCACAATTTTCACCTTGCCGTCCATGATGACGTAATCCACATCTTTTTCATAAAGCGTGTAAGCCTTTAGCAGCTGATTGATGCTGTGTATCCGTTCACTCTTCGTGGAAAATTCCATGATGAGGGCCTCTTTGCGTTTCAGTTTTTCTTCTTTTGGCAAGTTGCTTTTCTCAAGGGCCGCAAGTTCCATATTGATGTCGGGGATGATGAAGAAGTTCTTGTCCTCACCTTCCTCAGTAATCAGGTTGATACCCTTTTCGGTGAGCTCTACGGTATGGTTTTTTTCGTCAATAACAAAGTATAGCTCATCGTCAATTTTGTGCATTTCCTTTTGCTGATCCTGCAAATAGTAGTTTTCGGTTTTTTGCAGGAGGGTTTTCATTCCGGGTTCACTGAGAAATTTGATAAGGGCACTATTCTTTGGCAACCCTCTGAAGGCACGTAAAAGTTTTTCTCCGGCTTTCTTTTCATCTTCTTTAGAGTATTCTCCGGAGAGCAGTTTTTTTGCCTCTGCAAGCTCTGCTGTCACGAGTTTTTTCTGAAAGTTTACCAGTTTTTCCACCCGGGGTTTCAACTGGTCAAATTCATGTTTATCCCCTTTGGGAGTGGGTCCTGAGATGATGAGTGGAGTACGGGCATCGTCTATGAGCACACTGTCCACCTCATCCACAATGGCGTAATTGTGGCCGCGTTGCACCATTTCTTCTGGGCTGCGCACCATATTGTCGCGGAGGTAATCAAAACCAAATTCGTTGTTGGTGCCATAGGTGATATCGGCCAAGTAAGCCTGGCGCCGCTGGGGAGAGTGCGGTTCGTACAAGTCAATACAATCCACGGTGAGTCCTAAAAACATGAAGATGGGGCCGTTCCACTGGGCATCGCGCCGGGCCAGGTAATCGTTCACCGTCACCACATGGACGCCCTGGCCTGGCAAAGCATTTAGGTAAACGGGGAGGGTAGCTACCAGAGTTTTTCCTTCGCCGGTGGCCATCTCGGCAATTTTTCCTTCATGGAGCACCCGACCCCCGATAAGTTGCACATCGTAGTGCACCATGTCCCAGGTAATTTTATTACCAGCGGCCATCCAGGAGTTTTTCCACACAGCTGTGTCTCCTTCAATGTGAAGAAAATCAACCCCCCGGGCTGCTATGTTACGGTCAAGTTCAGTAGCTTTTACCCGAAGTTCGGTATTCACGGTGAATCGACGGGCTGTTTCCTTGACTACAGCAAATGCTTCTGGCAAAATTTCATTCAGCACAACTTCCGTCTTGTCGTAGATGATTTTCTGAAGTTTGTCTATTTCCTCAAAAATTTTTTCGTTAGCTTCAGGATTCTCATAGGCGTTACGCGCAGCTTCCGCTTTCAGCTCTTCAATTCTTTTTCTTTCCTCTGCTGTACGGCTTTCTATGAGAGCGCGAAATTCTTGGGTCTTTCCACGCAACTCATCGTGGCTTAAGGATTGTAGACGTTCATAAGCCTGGTTGACAGCCTTAAGAAACGGTTCATAGGCCTTCAGCCGATCTTCTTGTTGGCGGGAACTCAGCAGTTTCAGGAGGGATTTTAACATAGGTGACGATAGAATGAATGGGTTTAACTTATCTACAAAAATTAATCCACAAAAGTAGGGGAGAGCAAGGCTTGCTCCTTCACAGATAGAGTCAATCTCTTACTTAAACTCATACCTCTTGATGCGCCCAAAAATCAGTTTCACACTTCCTTATTTTATGACTTCCGATGATGAGCCCTTAAAATTCTGAAATTAATGTTATGATCAGATACAAAATAAAATGTATGGGAGGATAAGTTGGTAATTAAAAAAAATATCATAAAAAGGGTATTAACTTTGTATTGTATGAGGAGGAGGGTTGGTTTCTATTTGATTTATGGGGCTTTTTTTATTATTATTTCAACCATGACTACGATTGGTTGCAAAACATCAAAAAATACATGCAATTGTCCGACTTTTGGGCGCTAACTTGAGTTTTTAGTATTGTTCTCAGCTTGAATTTATATTTTGTTTAAAGGTTATATTAACTTTTTTAAATTTTAATAGGAATTAGGATTAATAAGACTCTGGTAAACTTTTATTATAACTGAGATAAAAGAAAAATGAAAGAGATTTTTTGATTGCATTAAACTATTTATATGTCAGCCTATTATTTAAAAACTAATGTAATTTTTTGATAAGTAGGTTTTATCTACACGAGTCCGAAAAGTTCGGCTTGTATACCGTTAATTATTTCCCCCAAAGCTTCTTCATCTTCTATGAAATTACATGTGTCCACGTCCACAATCAGCAGTTTACCTAAATCATATTGCTCAATCCACTCCTCATAGCGGTCGTTGAGTCTTTTCAAATAATCTAGGCGGATGTTAGCCTCAAAACCCCTGTTGCGGGCTTGAATCTGTTTCACCAGTACGGGTACCGAAGCTCTCAAATAAATAAGAAGATCGGGAGGCTTAACAAATTCAGAAATTAAGTTAAATAGCTCCAGGTAATTATTATAATCCCGTGTGGTCATGAGCCCCATGTTGTATAGATTGGGGGCGAAGATGTAGGCATCTTCGTAAATGGTGCGGTCTTGAATGACGTTTTTTCCTTTTTTTCTGATTTCCAGAATTTGCCGGAATCGGTTTTGTAGAAAATACACTTGCAGATTGAAGGACCACCGCTGCATATCCTCGTAGAAGTCCAGAAGGTAGGGATTGTCTTCAACGTTTTCGTAGTGGGCCTCCATTTTTAAATGCTTTGCCAACAGACCTGTGAGGGTGGTTTTCCCAGAACCAATATTACCAGCTATAGCGATATGCATAGGGCTTTTGGCAGTTCAAATGTAATGAGGTTTCAGTCAAGCCGGCATACACGGTATTTACTCTCCTCGCTACGACACAAAATCTTATTGGAATCTAGCCAATCTAAGAAATGATAAGGAAAATTTTTAGGCTCAGCTATCCTTTTTGCTGGGCTCGCCGGTTTTAGCGGCTGCAGGTATCGCTGACCTTCCAAAACGTATTGCAGTCCTAACTCATGGCTCCTACATTGGCAAGGCACGGGGCATTGAAGATTAGTAAGCAAAGTTCCATAAACATCAAAGACCAGTACATCCCCGCTGCTACTCTGGAGGTACACCCTATTATTGCTTTCGGATAAACGACAAAAAGAAAGGCTGTCCTTGGCCCTGCCGCCAAGCACTTGGTTAAGATTAGGAACCTCTACGGTGACCTGCATATTGCTATTGAAACGGAGAAGGCGGAAATTCAACCTGTCGTATATCCACAATCCGTTATCAAAGGAGGTGCAGGCCAGCTCGGCCTGGTCGTAGCCCAGAGCGATAAGGTCTACAATCTGGCCGTTTGGGGAAAGCGTATTATCCAAAAAGACAATCCGGCCAGCGTCTTTGTAAAATACAAGAATTTTCATAGGATTGGTGACATCAATAGTGTGGATTGGCCCCAGTGACATCTGGCTGAAACGATTGAATAAGGTATCGGCCGATGTGATTTTGATAATTTCCTTATTGTTATATATAACCACCTGTCCTAGTTTGTCCACTTCCCATCGTACCGGGGGGGCCAGAGTGATTTCGGGACCACAGCGCCAGCTTTGGGCAGGGGATACTGACCAGAAGAGACCACACAGCCCAACAACCGGAATAATAATTCTCACAGCAACTGGCGAATCTCCTCCAGAATGGTTCGCTCATTGCTAAGCCGGGGCACCTTATGTTGGCCTCCCAGACGGTTTTTTAGTTTTAGCCAGCGGTCAAAGGTGCCTCTGGGCACAGCGTGTAATATGGGTGGTCCCAGGGCATAGTCACCCACGCGCTTGGCATCATAATCAGAATTGAGTTTCCTAAGAGCCTGGTCTAAAGCTCTCCCAAATGCTTCTAGGGGAGGTGGCTCTTCAGCAAATTCTATGAACCATTCGTGGGCTCCGGGGCTTCCGGCTTTCATGAATACGGGCCCTGCAGTGAAATTTAGAACCGTGACGCCGAACTTACGGGCGCATTCTGAAATGGCCCGCTCAGCGTTTTCCACCATAAGCTCCTCCCCAAATACATTGATAAAGTGTTTGGTACGGCCTGCGATCCGAATGCGGAAGGGATGTAAGGATGTGAAGCGCACCGTGTCTCCAATCAAGTAGCGCCACAACCCCCCGTTGGTTGAGATCACCATAGCATAAGTGATTCCTGTTTTTACTTCACCCAAGTGATAGGCCGGGGGAGAGGGTTCATTAATCTTGTCTAAGGGCACAAACTCGTAGAATATTCCATGGTCCAGAAGCAGGAGCATCTGGTCGCTGTCTGGTGAATCCTGAATAGCAAAAAATCCTTCAGAAGCATTGTAAGTTTCCAGAAATTGGACCGGTAAGTTTCCGAATATTGTTCTAAAACGTTCCCGATAGGGTTCGAAGTTTACGGCACCATGGATGAAGAGTTCCAATCGAGGCCATATGGTTTCCAGGGTTTGGGCACGGCAGGATTCTAATATTTTTTCCAGTAGTACCAGCATCCATGAAGGCACTCCTGAAAGACTTGTAAGGGAATAACGAGGCAGCAACTTTACGAGAATAGCCATCTTTTTTTCCCAATCCCCTAGAAGAGCAATTTTGTTTGATGGTACTCGAAGCCACCGCGATAACCAGGGGGAGTTGTGCATAAGAACCGCCGATAGGTCCCCAGTGTGGATCCCTTTAAATTCTGGGTGTAAAGCACTGGAGCCTCCTAATATGAAAGCTTTGCCGTCTAAAAGACGCGAGGAAGGGTTGTGAATGAAATAAATGGCCAAAGCATCCTGAGCCGCTCGGTAGTGGCACTGATATAATGCCTCTCGTGTAATGGGAATATACTTGCTACGGTCGTTGGTGGAGCCACTGGTTTTTGCAAACCACGAGACCTTGCCCGGCCAAAGCACAGAAGGTTCGCCCCGCATGACTTTTTGGAACCATGGAAACAGAGCTTCATAAGGCTGAATGGGGACCTTGCGCGCAAAATCATCTCTGGAACGGATGTAGCGGAAGCCGTAATACTTACCAAATTGAGTTGAGGCCCCGTAGTTTATAAGCTGGGAAAACACCTTCTCCTGCAGCACAAGGGGCTCTGTGTAATGACGGCGCAGCGAAGACTGTCGGACTTTGATAAAACGCTTAATTAACGAGGTTAAAAACACCGGGATATTTCGTTGGCTGTAAAAATAAAAAACTCCGGCCATGCGACCGGAGTTTCTTGACAGTTACTCTTACCTTAGATTTATTCTATGAAGAACTCGGTGCGGCGGTTACGATCACGTTCAAATTCCGTGAAGGTGCCATTCTTTCCGCTAGGCCCAACCCGGGGTTCGCGCTCACCTTTTCCGATGGTTTTGATGCGATTAGCATCCACACCCAACTTGACGAGGTGGTTTTTGATATTATTAGCTCTTCTTATTGACAAATCCAGATTGTATTCATCGGTACCACGATCGTCAGTATGGCCTTCGATCCGGAGCTTTGCATCCTTGTAATCGGGAGAGTTGAGTATTTCAGCCAATCGCTTCAGATTAGCCTGATCAGCTGCCTGTTTCTTTTGGCAACGCTCACGCAAAGCTGCTGACTTTTTCTTGGAACAGTCCACAAAGTAATCTTTGTCAAATTCAAACTCTACGTGCTGAAGGTCTGTGAGAATTTTGATTACTTCAGCTGAAGGCTTCACGCGACAACCATGATGTTGAGGCGACCCTGGTTCAAATGGGCATTTATCCAGGTGATCGGGCACGCCATCGCGGTCAATATCCATAGCGATACCGCTTCCATCTACGATAATTCTTTCATTGCGGCTGGCTTTTTCGCGAAGCATATTGATTTCTTCAGCAGTCCATCCATGTTCTGAAGGCTTTAAGCCGGAAACATCCCAGCGTGTATTCTTTTCTTTATCGTAAAGATCGGGAACACCGTCATTATCTGTGTCTGTTTTTAGTGCTTTTTCGAAATCGGCCAATTTTTCATCTATCTGCTTTTTAAGGGGCTCAATGTCCACTTTGCCAATTTCGCTGAGGCGCTTCTCCATATCCTGGTAGAAAGCTAACACGGGATTATTCCAATACCGGGAACGTGTTTGACCTTTTTTACCCAGCGCAAACACTAGGTTCACATTGGCATAGGCATAAAAATCCTGATCCCTTCCAAACTGATAGCGACCATCAAAAGGCCCGTTAGAGTCAATTACACGAGGACGCATGAGGACAGCGTCAAATTTATCGGTACCCAAAAGGCGCACGCCACCTTCTAAATCAATATGAAATTTGGGAGAAATTTTAAATGAAAATCCTGATCCAGCAACGAAAGCGAAATCGTGCATGGTCCCTGACCAACCAGCACCAATAGGTTTGTCCCCACCCAGAAATTCTCCTGTAACTAAGTCATACACCTTTGCCTCGTAACGGTTGATGCCAGCTCCAAGGACACTAAAAAATCCGAACTTCCTATGGCCGGATTTGTGAACACGGGGAGGATAATCATTCAGCGTTATTCCGCTCCAGTTAATTAAGAGTTGTAAGGAGCCCTCTTGAAAGAAATTTTTATACCGAAGCGGGCGACCTTTTAGGTTCGGATGCCAGTAAGCCTGAGTGTAATTGAGGAAGTTCGGGGAATCTGCGCTTCCGCGTGTGCCACCTACACCGAGCTGGACACGTAAGCCCAGCATAGGATTGAACATTTTCGTCAGAAAAAGGCCCGAATTCCAACCAAACTGTTTAATACTGAAATATTCCCTTTTCCTTATATCAGTGTAAGAATGATTAAGCCCGCCAAATAGCCCAATATGCCAAGACATAGGCTTGGCATTGGGATCGTCAGAGTTCTCTTTGTTGTTTTTTTTCTCCTTTTTTTCGTCGCCTTGGGAGAACCCATTAGGCATCAAACTCAGGAAGATGCCGAATCCTAATAAAAAAATAAAATTTCTTTTCATAATCAAAGTTTTTAATCTAATTGTGTCGGCGCAAAAATACAGTCAAAAATCAAACCTCCAAATTTTATTGGAAAAAAATTTTAAAAAACTTGTATTTCAGGGGCACGAGCCCAAATCTTTGTTTTCAAAAGTGCCTCATAGTCAAGTATTTGTAATGAACCTTCAGGCGGTGATGAGAATTGTGAAAAAAGTTGCCTGAAAAAAATATCAGAAATGACATTTTTTCCAAAAAATCTTTTCCAGAAATCCTCTTCCGAAGGCCAGTATTCTAAATGCACATTGTCAGAACCCAGAGTTCTCTTAAGGGAAGTCACCACTCCTTGGAGGCCTGTGAGCCTGTCCACAAGTCCCACTTGTAAGGCATCCGAACCTCCCCAAACGCGCCCCTGGGCCAGGCGGCGCACCTGAACCCACGTCATCCTACGACCCCTGGCTACATGTTCAAGAAATCTTTGATATACCCGTTCTACTGTTTTTTTGAAAATACTGAATTCCTCTTTGGTTAAAGGCTTTCCTAAGGTAAAAGAGTCAGAAAACTTTTCCGTGGACACCGTATCACGACGAATGCCCAGCTTTTGATTTAATAATTCACTTAGATCGGGAAGCAAGCCAAAAACCCCGATGGATCCGGTAATGGTGTTGTAATCTGCGAAAATGCTATCGGCTCCACAAGAAATGTAATACCCGCCCGAGGCTGCCCTATTTCCCATAGACACATAAACGGGTTTGACGGCGCGCGTGAGGATAACTTCCCTATGTATGAGGTCACTGGCCAGAGCACTGCCGCCGGGGGAATTCACCCGTAGGACAATTCCTTTAACATTTTCATCGGCTCTGGCTTTGCGAAGCAATTCAGCATAACGAGCACCCACTATCTTATTTTCATCGTTACTCCCGTTCTCGTCAACTATTTCTCCTTCAGCAAACAAAATGACTATTTTTTTATCTTTTTTTGCTTTTACTTTATTCAACCTTTTGAAATAATCAGAAGCCAGAATAAGCCGCGGGGGTTCTTTTCCTGTACCTGTAAGAATTTTCAGGGTGTCAACAATCTGGTCGTAATACCGCAGTCCATCCACAAGTCCCTTTCTGTAAGCCAACTCCGGATCCAAACCATCCAACCTGTTAGCCCATGCACGGACAGAATCAGGAGAAGTCTTTCGCGTGTCCGCTATGCTGGCGGTGATATGCGTCCACATGCTTGCCACGAGCGCCTTCAGTTGGAGTCGGTTTTCTGGGCTCATTTTTTCATAGATGAAGGACTCTGCGGCGCTTTTGAATGCATTGGAATCGGGCCTTATGACCTGGGCTTTAATTCCCAATTTATCTAGCATACCTTTGAAAGAAATGAATTGGGCTGTGAGCCCAATGTGCGCCACGCTCCCGGATGGGTTAAGGAAAAGTCTGTCCGATAGGCTGGCCAGGTAGTAATTGGCTTGGTCCAGCCAATCGGCGTAGGCCAGAATCGGCTTACCGGAAGTCCTGAAATCAACTAGGGCCTGCCGAAGCTCTTCCAGGGTGGCCCAGCCAGTGCTGAGTTGGATGTTGTCCAGAAAAATTCCCTTAATATCAGGATTGTCTTTTGCATCGTAAATTACCTCTAAAAGTTCGGGAAGGGAAAGCACATCCTCGCCCTGAAAAGAAGTCCAGATTTTTTTAAAGGTATTTTGAATAGGTTTATCCGGAATAGCGCCGCTTAATTTCAAATGCAAAAAAGTACCCTTTTCCACCTCTGGAGAAAAGGCTTTCTGCTCCAGTCCTGATGCGACTATGCCAAATAGAATAAATCCGAAAACAAAAAGCGCCGCTAGCGAAATGAAAAACCCTACAAGTACACCTACAACCGCTCCCCAGAATGAGGATGAAAATCCTGACATGATAAAAAATTCAAAATGTCAAAGGTAATTAAGACCTTGCAGAGTCAGGAATGTAAGGAAGGGGAGCTTAATCTCTTTTCATCTCTCAAGGCCATAAGCTGCCGCCTGGCAAGGAATATCCTGCTTTTTACTGTGCCTATGGGTAGATTCAAATGATCGGCAATTTCTTTGTACTTGTAGCCCTCAAAATACATTTTCAAGGGTACGCGAAAGGATTCTGGAAGTTTTTCTACAAAATCTAGAATCTCCCGGAAATGAAATTCGGAATCAGGATCTGGTGTTCTAGCAATTTGAGGATAATTGAGATAAAAACCGTTTTGGGTGTTGTCTAGCATTGTTTTAGCCCTGATTTTGCGCCTATAGTCATTAATAAATATGTTCTTCATGATTGTAAAAAGCCAGGCCTTCATATTAGTGTGCTCTGTGAAGCGGGTCCTGTAAATGAACGCCTTCATCATGGTCTCCTGAACCAGATCTTCGGAATCAGCCTCGTTTTTTGTAAGGCTCAGGGCAAAGTACCGGAGATGAGAGGCTTGCCTGATGACTTCTTCGGTGAAGGAATATCCGTCGGAGTGCATTTGTGGAACTTTTTCCAATAAAAACTCCACAAATGTATGTTTTGTTTAACTTTTTCCGAAAAATCTTCAACAAAAATTTTTTTAACAAAAAAGCCCCGAATGAATTCGGGGCTTTTCAAATGAACGTCCGGAAATTTAAGCTTTTAGAGCATCGTCATAGCGCTTCTGAACAGCCGGCCAATTTATGACATTCTTGAAGGCTGCGATGTAATCGGCGCGGCGGTTCTGGTATTTGAGGTAGTAAGCATGCTCCCACACATCCATCCCTAGGATGGGAATGCCTCGGCATTCTGAAACATCCATAAGAGGATTGTCCTGGTTAGGGGTGCTGCAAACAGCTAAAGATTTGTCGTCTTTAACCACCAACCAGGCCCAACCACTGCCAAAACGGTTTAGTCCTGCTTGAGCAAATTGATTCCAGAATTCAGAAAATGAGCCGAAGTATTTTTTAATAGCCTCGGCTAGGGCACCGGAGGGCTCTCCACCACCCTGAGGAGACATGATTTCCCAAAACATACTGTGATTCCAATGGCCACCCCCGTTATTGCGGATCGCTGCCGAAAACCGAGATACATTCCGACAAATTTCCTCAATACTGAGGGACTCAGCTCCCGAACCAGGCAGGGCGTTGTTAAGGTTGGTTATGTAAGCCAGGTGATGTTTGGTATGGTGGATTTCCATTGTGAGCCCATCAATATGAGGCTCCAACGCATTGTAAGCATAAGGAAGGGCAGTTAGTTGAAAACTCATGGCTTTATTTTGGAAGCAAAATTAAGGTGAAAATGTTCTTTAAATACCTTTGTTTTAAATCAACAACATTTGGCATGAGAAAGTTTTTAAATTTTTTGCTTTTTTCTATTTTTTCCTTTTTCCTTCCATCTAAAGCTCAAAAACTGGCCTCCATCCTTGAGTGGGAACACATGCTATCCGGGAGTTTTTACTCCAGTCCCCATGACAACCTTACGCCCAGAATACGCTACACAGCTTTTCCCAATGTGGCTCCGCAGATGCATTACAATTTTCTGGATTTTTTCGGGCTATCAATGGGTCTGGGACTCAGAAATATGGGCTTGATTTTAGCGAACGATACCATGCGTATAAAACGCCGCAACATTGCCATTCACCTTCCGGTCACATTCAGGATAGGTCAGCTCAAAAAGCCTCAATTAGCCGCTGTATTTGGCACTTCCGTTAATCTGATGGTCTTTTACAAAGAAACTCAAAAACTTCAAGGTCAAAAACTAAAAACTTTCACCATTACCTCGGACAAAGTGTATCCAATAAATCTGTCCATTCATGCTGGCCTCCAGGTGTGGGGATTAGTAGTGAAACTCAACTACTCTTTGTTTCATTACCTGAACAGGGGCTTTACGGATCCCTCCGGCTCCAAGCCCTTCAAGGATACCCAAAGCACTCTATGGTGGCTTTCACTATCTTCTTCCTTCATGAAATATTGGAAAAACCCCTTTAAAAAGGAGTAAATTTGCCGCATGGTAAAAGCTTCTGAATTGTCGGTTGGCAACTACATTAAATTTAATGGTGAATTATGTCAAATCATTGAGTACACCCACCGAACCCCTGGAAATCTCCGTGCCTTTTACCAGGGTAAAATGCGGAATGTTCGCACTGGAAAGCTTGCTGAAAACCGTTTCCGTCCTGACGAAGAGGTGGAGCAGGTGCGTGTAGAGGAAAGGCCTATGCAGTACCTGTACAGGGATGGAAATGACTTTGTATGTATGGACGAAAACACTTTTGAGCAATATTATATCGCTTCTGATCTTTTTGGGGAAGCAGCTGTTTTTTTAAAGGAAGGGCAGCAGGTGATTGTGGGTTTTGTGGGAGATAGTCCTGTCCTGGCAAAGCCGCCTAAGGTAGTGGAACTCGTGGTGGCTTACACGGAGCCTGGTGTTCGTGGTGACACAGCCACCAAGGCCCTGAAGCCTGCCACGCTTGAAACGGGGGCTAGAATATCGGTACCATTGTTTATCAATCAGGGAGAAAAAATCCGCGTAAACACCGAAACAGGTGAATATTTAGAACGCGTGAAAGACTAAATTTCTCTGTTGAAAGCTCTTTCTCTCCTAATAATAGGTTACGGGCGCATGGGCCAGATGGTGGAACGCGTGGCTCTAAGACGAGGTCACCTCATTGCCGCTATCAAAGATTGCGCTGAACCTCCCCTTTCGGTGTGGCTAAAAGATAAGCCTTTGCCAGACGTGGCCTTGGAATTCACAGCGCCTCAGGCAGCCTTTACAAATGTTGTGGCATGCCTGGAAGCGGGCATTCCTGTTGTCTGTGGTACCACAGGTTGGTATTCTCAAGTCCAGGAAGCTGAGCAGATATGCCGGCGCTTGGAAGGTACTCTGCTTGTGGCTTCCAATTTTAGCATTGGGGTGAATGTCTTGTTTGAGATTAACAGGCTATTAACCAGCCTGATGAAAAAATTTCCTCAATATACACCTACTCTGCGTGAAACCCACCATACCGCTAAAAAAGACATGCCCAGCGGCACAGCCCTCTCCCTTGCTGCTGATATTGCGGAGATCTGCGGAAAAAAAGGCTATCAGCTTAACCAAGTTAGCGATCCTGAGAAAGTTCCTGTCTTTGCATCAAGAGTGCCTGGTGAGGTGGGTTTTCATGAAGTAATCTGGACTTCTGAGATGGATCAGTTGATAATTTCTCACAAAGCCTTTAGCCGGGAGGCTTTTGCAGAAGGTGCGGTATGGGCCGCAGAATTCATTCATGGGAAAAAAGGCCTTTTCACAATGCGCGATGTTTTAGGTCTTAAATTTTGATCAATTTTATCTTTTGTCTGTGAAGAAATTCATTAAAATTCTTTTCGTGGTTAAGTATTAACAAAAGTGCTCATCCCACTTTACATCATCCTGGTTAGTAAAATAATGATGAATAGCTAAATTTTTTCAGCACATCACTGAGATTGCCCCAACCTTTTAGTTAGCGATTATGATGGTCATTTTTTTATGAATACCCTAAACACAAGAAGTTAGAAAGGAAAAATTCTGGTCTTTTTCTGGTGCAGGACTGTCTCATCTCATTCAGCTTTCCTCTGTCTCTTTATTCATATGCCCGTGAGTAGCATCTGAAGAAGCAAGGGGCAAGACGGGCAAACTAATTTCTTCAGCCTTCCCAAGCATATCGGCCATCTCGGTTGGTGATAAGATGCGAAAAGTGGCCCTAAATTGGCTACAAAAGTTTTGAATAAGTCGTTTTTTCACTTCCGTAAAATCTGGAATTTGACCTAATTCCAAGGCCATGGACGTGACTCCTTTATCGCGGATTCCACAGGGTACAATTCCCCCAAACATATCCAGGCGGGGGTTCACATTCAAGGCAAAGCCGTGCATGGTGATCCACCGGCTCATGTGCACGCCGAAGGCACAAATCTTACGGGCATTTCGTTCCTCCTGATGGCCCACCCACACACCGGTGAGCCCAGGAATCCTTCCTGCCTGAATCCCATATTCACTCAACGTTTTGATGATGAATTCTTCTAAATAGCGCATGTAACGGTGGAGGTCGGTGAAAAAAAATTCCAAATCCAAAATCGGATATCCGGTGATTTGCCCCGGTCCGTGGTAGGTAATATCTCCCCCCCGGTTGATACGATAAACTTCTACTCCCTTGCGAAGCAGTTCATCCTTTTTCCATAGCAGGTGCTCCAGGCGAGCACGTTTTCCCAGAGTGTAAACCGGGTTGTGCTCACACAAAAGAAGAAAATGCCGCACTTGCTTTTGCGCCGAGGGCGGATGGTCGCGGTTCCAGAGCTTTACCGCCATTGCCTGCTGCATCAGGTATTCCTGAAGTTTCCAGGCTCTCACATACCCGATGTAGCCCAGATCGGCCACTAAAATCTCAGGTTTCTGTCCGATGTTCATCCAAAAAACGCTTCAGTTCTTGCAGCACGGTGATATCCATGGAATCCACTCCCTTCCGTGTGGCTAAGTGATCTGAGAGCAAATCTCCTAGGTGGATGAGGTAAAGGTAAGACTCCAGCAGAGTCTTTTCCGGCGAGCGTACACGCACATAAGGTTGCGAGCGTTCTTCCAGGTAACGGCGAAGGAATTGGTAGCGCAGGCGCACGCGGGGATGTTGGGATTCATGTTCCAGTAAGATAACCGTCGTGTTGTCAGGTAGACTCTGCCAGCCCACCAACTCGTTGTGGTTCATTTCCGGTACATAAGAAATGTGGGAAAAGGCTTTGGCATTTTCACTCAACTGCTGCATCCAGCGCTCTGCGACAGGATGCAACATGTCGTCCGTGACCAGAAGAAGGAAACGATAGGCGAGGTGATGAGCCAGTTCCTGGGCATCTTCGTCTAAAAGCGGTTGCCTCTGACGAAATTTTTTAAGTAATTCAGGGAGTGCCTGCCACCAATCCGATTGGAGAACACCCAGTTTCCTTAAGGCGCGCATCTGAAGGAACCAGGAATAACCGAGACAGGCGCGCGGTGGCCGTCCCGACGGTAATATGCAGACAGGCCAGTTTGCTTTCTGGGCTTCCTCCTGGAGTTGACCGCCAGAGGTAAATACCATACAGGGCAAGCCCCTGGAACGCGCTTCCGCCGCACACTCCAGCGTCTCTTCCGTCTGTCCGCTATAAGAGGAAAGAAAGACGCCCCAGAGACCCCCTATCCAGGGCAATTGATAATCTCTATGCACCATCAAGGTCACCGACCTTATCCCATGGGCCTCTGTGGCCCATAATTTTTGAATCAGACTGCCCGCAATGCCGCTCCCACCCATACCACATAACAGTAAATGTCCTATTTGATTGGGTTGGGACCAATTAGTCAGATCCGGTATCGGCTGTGCCAGAGCCTTCTCCACATCGTCCCAAAATCCTAATATCAGGTCACGCATCTGCGCCATAAGTCAAGAAATATTTAAAAACTTAGAGTACTTCCTCTAAATGAACAAAAAACTTCCCTTCTAGACGATCGTCTTTTTGGGTAAGGATACCACAGGCATAGCGAGGGTCATGCTCAAAAAACAGGATGTACTTATTTGCCACAGCTTTCTCCACAAAGTCCTCCCTTTCTTCCAAAGACACCAGGGGCCTTACATCATAGGCCATGATATAAGCCGGTTTTATGTGAGCTGAGGACGGTATCAGGTCCGCACAGTATACCAGCGTTTTTGTCCCTATTTGAATGTAAGGAATCATCTGAGCCTCGGTATGCCCGTAGAAAAATTTTACGCTCACACCTGGGGTGACTTCTTGCCCGTCCTCACACCAATAGATCTGCCCCCACTCCTTAAGAGGAGCAAAATTTTCCTTTAGAAAAGAAGCCTTTTCTCGCAAATTAGGATTTGATGCCCACTGCCAATGGGCCCTGTTGCTCCAGTAGCGGGCCCTGGGAAAGGTTGGTTCCAGCCTGCCGTCTGAACTTCGCTTCACCGCCCCGCCGCAATGGTCAAAATGTAGATGCGTGAGTATCACGTCCGTCACGTCCTCTGCTGTGAAACCGTACCGGTGCAGGGATTTTTCCAAACTGTCTTCACCATGAAGATAGTAGTAGGAAAAGAATTTCTCATCCTGTTTATTGCCGATTCCGCAGTCGATCAAGGTGAGGTGCCCTGCATTTTCTACAAGTAGGCATCGCATAGCCCAGGTGCACATGTTATTTTCATCGGCGGGATTCAATTTATTCCAGATGGATTTGGGGACTACCCCAAACATGGCGCCGCCATCCAACTTAAAAAACCCGGTGTCTATGGTATAAAGTTTCATGTATAGGGAGGCTTCTATTAGGGCGGCCCGAAAGGTAGTTAAGAGCCTTCAACCCTGGAATGTAAACTAGTTTGGTTTTGGGGGCGTGTCCCGCATGGGCCGGTGGCCGGGAGGGCCGGCCTCCGCTTCCCTTACGCCACGCCCACGCAGCGTATTGGAGAGGTTATGTGCCACTCCTTTAGCCTTTTTATTTTGAAAAATTAAAAAATTGAAATACGGAACCAACTCTTTCGTAGACATTTTAATCGGTAGTTATTTGGTTTAAATTTATGCCAAATTTCCCTCACCATGCTATTTGAGTTTATAAAAAATCAAGTGCATGTGGCTAGACCTCAACCTGTGAGGACTCGTGAAACATTAGCAAGCTTACTCTCATTTTTTAGCGGCTTCTTTCCAATTTTTTCACAAATTTCTATAACCCAACAAACTATTAATCAGTATGTGGCCACTCTTACCGGGCCAGGTATCATTTATTCCAATGTCTTCTACAATGGCGACCCGAACGCCATCGGTGTATTCACCAATGGCAGCAGTACGAACCTGGGCCTGAATAGTGGCGTAGTCATGAGTACAGGTCTTTTGGATCCTGCAAACGCGGCCAGTTTTGCGGGCCCGGCATCCAATTTTATCAGTGGTCAGAATGGCGGTACCACTTACCCCGAGCTGAATTCCATCGCCGGAGCCACCACTTACGACGGATTGGTGTTGGAATTTGATTTTGTTCCTCTTTCCAATCAAATCAACGTGGAGTATGTGTTCGGTTCCGAGGAGTACAACGAATGGGTAAACTCTGGATACAACGATGCGTTTGCCTTTTTCATAAGTGGGCCGGGGATAGTGGGCCAGCAAAACATTGCCCTCGTACCAGGAACCTCCTTGCCTGTGACCATTGATAATATCAATAACGGCAATTGGGGAGGGTGTGCCTTCGGACCTTGCTACAACTGTGCCTATTTCGTGGACAACTGTACTGGCAACTCCCTGGCGATGGATGCTTTCACTACTGTGCTCACGGCCACCGCCACAGTGATACCTTGTTCCACTTATCATATCCGGCTGATGATTGCCGATGGCGGAGATGAGATTTATGACTCCTGGGTTTTCATCAAACAGGATGGACTTTACTCACCCGGTGGAAATACGGTGACCGTAACGTCCACTACCCTCTTTCCTGGAGGCACAGCCTACGAGGCCTGCGGAATAGATGTGAACTACTTTACCTTCTCATTGGCCTCCCCGGCTGTGTCTAATATCACTATATCCTTTACTGTGGGCGGTACTGCCATCAACGGCGTGGACTATCAGGCTATTCCTAATTCTATTACAATCCCAGCGGGCCAAACCTCTGCTAATCTCTATATTAATGCTCTACCCGATGGCATAACCGAAGGTTTAGAGACCGTTACCATCACGCTTCAAAATTCAGTTTGTGGGTCTGGGGCTTACACGCTTCAGATAGGAGATACCGAACCTCTCACGGTGTCCGTACCCCCAAACATCAGCCTATGCGCTGGGGGAACGGGCACCACCATCACTGCCACGGCAACAGGAGGCTACGGCAATATCACATATAATTGGGATAATGGCGCAGGCAACACCCCGACAATTTCGGTGAACCCCGCTGTTACCACCACTTACACGGTTACGGTGAGCGACCAATGCGGCCAATCTGCCTCCGCTCAGACCACCGTGTCGGTGGGTTCACCACCCACGGCCGATTTTAACCTTCCTGCGACGGCGTGCGTGGGCCAATCCGTAGACATCACTTATACGGGTACCGGACAGCCCACAGCTACTTACCAATGGGATTTTGGTGGAGGTACGGTTCTTTCAGGCTCGGGTCAGGGGCCTTATCAGGTTTCCTGGCCTGTTTCTGGGCAGTATGCTGTGTCACTGACCGTGACGGAAGCCGGCTGCCCCCCCACAACCACCGTTCACAATATTGTTATTTTATCTTCCCCTACCGCCTTCTTTACGGCCTCCACCCCCGTTTGCGTCGGTCAAAATAGCACGATTACCTACACTGGTAATGCCGGTGCCGCAGCCCAGTTTATGTGGAATTTTGCAGGCGGCAGCGTACAATCTGGCAGCGCGGCTGGTCCTTACCAGGTCAGCTGGAACACAGCCGGCAACTACACTATTTCCTTGCAGGTCATTGAAAATGGTTGCGCTTCACAGCCTTTCTCCCAAACAGTAACTGTAAATGCCAGTCCCTCAGCCACCTTCACAATTACCACACCTATCTGTGCCGGCCAAGCCACCACGATTACCTATACGGGGAACGGCAGTCCGGCCACCGCTTTCAACTGGAACTTTGGGGGAGGCCAGATACTTAGCGGCGCTTCTGCCGGGCCTTATCAGGTAGCCTATAACCAGCCCGGCCAGGTGTCCATTAGCCTAGCCGTGTCGGAAAACGGTTGTACATCCCAGCCGTACGTGCAAAATCTCACGGTGTTGCCTTTGCCACAAGTAAATATTGTGGCTCCCCCTCCTCAATGCCTCACGGGCAACTCATTTGACTTTACCGTACAGGGCTCCTGGGGACCCACAGCCGTTTTCCAATGGAGCTTCCCAGGTGGCTCTCCGGCCACTTCCTCCGCTCAAAACCCACAGAACATTACCTGGAATCAGGCAGGGGTACATCCGATTTCGCTCTTCGTGAACGACAACGGATGTCAGGCCCAGGCCCAGGCTTCCGTGGAGGTCTGGGCGGAGCCTGTGCCATCCTTCACGCTTTCTCCCCCCTCAGGATGTGCCCCGCTCACAGTGCAATTCACAAGTACCAGCACGGGTGCGCCTCCTTTGTTGGCTACGTGGAACTTCGGTAATGGGGAAAGTGGTGCAGGTCTCAGCCCTTCAGTTGTCTATACAGACCATGGCACCTACAGTGTTACCCTAATGGTGACAGATGGCAACGGCTGCTCAGCCTCGGTCCAACTATCTGATGTTGTGGCTGTCTATCCGTCGCCGGAGGCAGGCTTTTCGGCCCACCCGCCGGTCGTGGATCTGGAAGACGCCCACGTGGTAATTACAGACAATTCGCTTTACGCAACCCAGTGGTTTTACACCTTTGGCGACGGTTGGCAATCCACCGAGCAGAACCCCTCACACCTCTATCAGAGTGAGGGACTATTCACCATCACCCAAATTGTACGTACGCCTTTCGGATGTACCGACACGGCCACGGCCCATGTGCTCGTGAATCCTGTGACGGAGGTTTTTATTCCCACGGCGTTTACCCCCGACGGCAACAACCACAATGAGGTGTGGAGGCCTGTCTTAAGCTATATCAGAGATTACAAGGTGTGGATCTTTGACCGCTGGGGCCAGGTGGTATATTACAGCGAGGACGTCTATGAGGGCTGGAATGGCCGCTACATGAACCGTGGCAGCATGATGAAACAAGACACTTACGTGTATTTGATTCAATTTCGTAACTATGCCAATAAGCTCAAAACTGTCAGGGGAGCAGTGACCCTCATTCGTTAATGGACCAAGAAATCCACCCCATTTCAGGAATTTTCTCTATCGGTTTTTGTGCGGGACTCCAAGGATTGGCGTAGTTGTTGAATTTCTAGGCGAAGCTCATCCACTTTAATTTCCAAATCCCGATTGCTATCGCTCATCATGCTCTCCACGAAAATGGAGTTTATGAGAGAGAGTCCAAATATTCCTCCTCCAAATAGCATCAGGACGAAGTAAATGCGGGCTGCCACGGATAGCCACACCGAATTACTGCGCTCGGCGATGAGGTCGGGCACCTCGTACCAGCCTTCCACCGTGAAAATTTTAAAAGTGGAGTAAAAAGCCAGAAGAGGATTACCGAAGTATTCTGGGGCCAGGTGACCGAAGAAGTAAAAGGACAGGATGGCAAAAATGAAATTAAAGATCACAAAGGCAAACACTACAAGAATGGATGAACGCAGAGCCCGAAGCACTCCCAATATCAGATGTTCCACATTAGGAATAAAGCGCAGAACTCTGAAAAACTTGAAAATGCGTAACACCCGCAGGGCCAGCAGAAAATCCATCTGAATCACCTGGACAGGCGTGAGCCAGAAGACAAGAGACGGCAAAGCCACCACTACCAGAATAAAGTCAAACACATTCCACCCATCTGAAAAATAGGTGCGAATGCCCCAAGATCTCAATTTAACCAGGGCTTCAATAAGAAACATGAGGGTGAGAATATGGTCAGCGGTATCTAGCAGTTTGTTTTCAACACTTTCAGCTTGGAGAAAACCCTGGAAAAAAATTATTAGTGCGTTAGCTGCAATAAGGCAAAGGATAAATTTGTTATTAAGAAAAAAATGACTCAGCATAAAGAGTTGCCTGCTTGAAATTACCCGTTCAAAGGAAGGTTTTTAGGAGCTTTTCAAAAGCCAAAAATAGGGAGGGATTAATAAGGGAGCTTCTTGAGATATCCTTGTAAAATTGTCAATAAAATGATTAAAGGCATTTAAAACTTTTGCTTAAAACATTGGAATAGTCCGAAGGATAGCTCTAAAATTAGGAAAGCCGGGAAAGGGTACAAACTATCTCCCGAACCTTCAGATTAATTCAGGAATAGCGCTATTTCTCCACAGAGGCGGGAATGAACGATATACAGGGCCGATGCATATCCGATAACAAACTTTAAGGTAAATTCAGAGGGTTTGTTCCAGAATTCTTTATTTTTGTAAATGAAAAAAGAGGGTACAAAGGGGTAAAAGTGTGCCATAGTTTCTAAACATTATTAAACGGTATATGCAGCGAAAAATTACAGTTCAACGTCAAAAAACTGAACTCTCTTTTAACTAAAAATGAAATACGCTGGGCATTTTGCTGCATTTTTCTTAATTGGCATTTCTTCTGTTGGAGCCACGGGAGAGCCTTTATTCATTGAGAATAAAGGGCAGTGGTCCGCGGAAGTAACCCACCGTTTATTGATTTCCGGAGGAGCGCTGTTTTTAAGGCCTAATGGATACTCGCATGTTTTATATGATAAAGGGATACTCGAATCATGGCACAACGGTACTTCTAATCCGGAGAGCCGGCCAATAAAGCTTGCCCATATTAAAATCACCTGCGGCTGGCTGGTAGGCACCCGTCCAGAAAGTCTGGAAGAGACGTCCTATTATGAAAATTTTTTCATAGGTCAAGATCCCTCCCGTTGGGCCTCACGGGCCCGTTCCTTCAGGAAAGTACGCCTGATTGGGTCGGAGGGACGGATTGTACAGGAGTGGTTGACTCGCCATCCTGGAGCCAAATACAATCTGTTGCTCCAACCCGGATTTGATCCTGCTCTTCTTTACTTGGATGTGGAGGGGGCTGATCAAATCGCCATTGATGAATTTGGCCGCCTTTTAATAGGGACGGAAGTAGGCTATGTCAAGGAAGACCAGCCTGTGGCCTGGTATGCGGATGCTCCTGAAGAAAAAGTAGCCTGCCAATATGCCGTAGAGGGCCAGCGGGTGAGGTTCGTTTTTCCGCAAGGGTACGATTCCCGCCGAACCCTAGTGTTGGACCCTGTAATATTCTACGCCACCTACACCGGTAGCACGGCCGATAATTTTGGGTTCACGGCTACCTATGACGCCTACGGAAACGTGTTCATTGCAGGCAATGTCTTTAATGTAGGATATCCCACTACAACAGGGGTGTTTCAACCCACATTTGGAGCTGGCTTAACCGATGTATCTGTGACCAAATTTAATGCGACTCTCACTTCCAACCTGTGGAGCACCTATCTGGGCGGATCAGGAGCCGAAAATCCTCATAGCCTAGTGGTTAACAATTATGGGGAATTATTCGTGTTAGGGACCACGGGGTCGGCCAATTTTCCTACCACCCCTGGTGCCTATGACAATACATTTAACGGGGGTACCAGTTTAAATATGATTTACTCCTTCAATTACCCTCAAGGCTGCGACATATTCATAAGTCGAATTAAGAATGACGGCAGTCAATTGATGGCCAGTACCTACGTAGGTGGCAGTGGCAATGATGGGGTGAATCCCACACCGGGATTGGATAAAAATTATGCCGATGTGGCTCGGGGTGAAATTGATATAGACTTATTTAATAACATTTATGTGGCTACGACCACACAATCTCAGAATTTTCCTGGGGTACAGAACTCCTTTGGGCCGGTCTATGCGGGGGGGGCTCAAGATGCGGTGGTTTTCAAAATGGACAATAATCTTACAACCCTATTCTGGGCTGGATATTTGGGTGGCAGCGGTGCGGATGCAGGCTACTCCCTGGCGATAGAAAAAAATGGTAATGTGCTGGTGTCAGGCGGTACAAATTCCACCAATTTTCCCACGACGGGCATTCCCGGTTTTTCCAATTTCAATGGTGATGTGGACGGTTTTATCAGCCGCATTAAGGCTGACGGGACTCAGATTTTGACTTCCATTTACTTCGGCACCAGTTCTTACGACCAAACTTACTTCGTGGAGACTAATAAAGTGGGTGAAGTGTATGTGTTCGGGCAGACGCAACATACAGGTAGCCAGCTCATACAGAATGCCACATTCTTCAATGTAGGTGGAGCCCAATTTGTGAGCAAATTAAATAATGGTCTGACCTCCATAATTTGGAGTACCCAGTGGGGGACTTCACCCGGACAAATCAATATTGTGCCTTCGGCGTTCTTGGTGGACGTGTGCAATAAGATTTATATGAGTGGCTGGGGAGGTATTGTAAATTCCCCAATTCCCGGATGTACCACCACAGGGCTTCCCGTTACCACCGGCGCCCTGCAGACTACAACCAATGGTAGTGACTTTTACGTCATGATCCTGGAGGAGAATGCTGCCTCTCTGTATTACGCTACCTTCTTTGGTGGAGGTACTTCCGCAGAACATGTGGACGGGGGCACCAGCCGCTTTAACCGGAAAGGGGAAATTTATCAGGCAGTATGTGCAGGATGCGGAGGCTGGTCGGATTTTCCTACCTCTCCTGGTGCCTGGTCGGCTACCAACAATTCCATCAACTGTAACAATGGTGTTTTCAAAATTAATTTTGACTTCCCGACCTTACTGGCTGACTTTACGGTGCCTCCAGCCCAGTGTGCGCCCGCTACTATCACTTTTAATAATCTAAGCGTTAACGGTGTTTCATACCACTGGGATTTCGGAAACGGTCAAACATCCACCCAAACCAATCCCACGGTGACGTACACCACCCCAGGTACGTACAATGTCACCCTGGTGGCCTTCAATAATACTGGAACTACTTGCAATGCGGAAGATAGCATAGTAAAACAGGTATACATCTTTGGAAACAGCACCACCCAAAATCCTCCTGTGTATGTATGTGCCTCGCAACCGGCGCAGATTGGATTTCCACCCTCGGGCGATCCTTCAGTTACTTACCAATGGACGCCCGCAACGGGCCTGAGCAATACCAGTGTTTCAAATCCCATCTTTGATTCAAATGTGGGAAGCATCACGTATAATCTTTTAATATCAAATGGTATATGCACTGACACCATCATCTACCCCGTAGTGGTGCAGCCTTTTCCCAACCTGGTGCTTAATGATACTACCGTATGTGCGGGCCCTGTGCACATTGGTTTTGCTTCAGCCATCCCGGGAGCCACCTATTCATGGAGTCCGGCTTCGGCCGTAAACGACCCCACATTGCCTAATCCTTTGGCAAATCTCACGCAGACCACCACTTTCACGGTAACGGTGACGTTGGGCAATTGCTCTACCACCATTTCACGACAGATTACGGTGATTTCACTCGGTACTTTCACTCTAGCGGATACCAGCGTGTGCAAGGGAAAAACTTTTCAGATCACCGACCTCCCTCTGACGCCTGGACTAACTGCTCAGTGGACTCCTCCTGATGGTCTATCATCCACCAATTCGCTCCAGCCTTACTGTACACCCTTGGCTACTACGCAATACACAGTGGTTGTGAGTAACAGTCAGTGCAGCGACACCTTGACCAAGCTCGTCGTAGTGTTGGATTATCCTGCCGTAGCGGGTAATGATACAAGCATCTGTGAAGGAGAGTCTATTCAGTTGGGCCCTGGCAACCCTGAACCAGCCCTGGCCTACCAGTGGAGTCCGGCGACCTGGTTGAGCGATCCCAACGTGCCAAACCCTGTGGCCACGCCGCATTCCACCATTTCCTACGTTCTCACAGTGCACTTGGTCAACGATTCCACCGCCTGTGTGAACTCCGATACCGTACAAGTGCAGGTGTTTAACCTGGGTAGCGATAGTATTGCCATTACTGAATACGCTTCATGCCTCGGCCTAAGCCTAAAACTGGAACTTTTTCCGGGTGGTAGTGCCGATACTTTGCAATGGTTTTTCCAAAACGGAGGTCCCATTGAAACCCCTAACGATGTTGCTGTACCTTACGACAGTCTAATTACTGTATGCGTGGCAGCCGAGTACGGATTATGCCGTGACACAATATGCAAATCGCATAAAACCAAAGCGCTGGAACACTACTTCGGAGAGCTGCTCATGCCCAATATCTTTACTCCTGTGGTTTCGCCCACACTGAATGATTGCTTTGCACCAATTGGCTTGGAGGATTGTTACGACATGTTGATTTATAACCGCTGGGGCAATCTGATATTTGATTCGCGCGAACTCAATAAAAAATGCTGGGATGGTAGGGTGTGGAAATCCGACCAGGTAGCCAGCGAAGGGGTATATTTTTACATTGTGGATGCCTTGGGCAAGACGCTGCACGGCACAGTGACCCTGGTTCGTTGATACCACCGGATGGACACCCTGTCGCCCCTCCGGATCAGGCAAATAGCGCTCATTGCTGTCCTGGTGGCGCTGGGCATGGTCATCCTGGCCGAACTGTATGCGCTACTCCCTGCGTTTTTAGGTGCCGTCACTTTATTTATTCTTTTAGATAAGCCCCAGCGCTGGCTCACGGAAAAATACCGGCTTCCCTTGGCCTTTTCTTCCGTGGTATTGATGATCTTTTCGTTGGCAGCCATTGCGCTCCCCTTGGCAGGGTCTATATACGTAGTTGCACACAAAGCAGGACTTTCCCGGTTGAACCAGCAGACTATCCTGGATCTCCTCACCTCCCTGGAGGATGGTTTTTATGATTTAACCGGCTACCATTTGGCCACAGAAGAGACCTTGCATTTTCTCGCTTCCCACGCTGAAAAAATAATACCCCGCATGCTGGGATCCTTCGGGAATATTGTACTCAATGGAGTGGTGATGTATTTTTTATTGTTTTTTCTGCTTACAGAGCGGAGGTTATTTCAGAGGCTTTATAATCGGCTTGTACCGCTTAGAAGTGGTTACGCTCTTAGACTTCAACGCGAACTGAAGTTTCTCATTTTGGCCAACGCTATAGGTATTCCTCTACTTGCCCTGGTTCAGGCTGGGGTAGCCATGGCAGGCTATGCCCTTATCGGTATACCCGATCCAATATTCTGGGGACTCATCACTGGGATAGCTAGTATGGTTCCGATTTTAGGTACCATGTTGGTGTGGGTACCCATGGCCTTGTATCAGGTGTCCCTCGGCAATTATTTAACGGCTCTGTGGGTCCTGCTTTACGGCTTTCTTGTTATAGGCGGTAGCGACAATGTGGCTCGCTTAATTTTGCAAAAAAGACTGGGTAACATTCATCCACTCACCACTTTTCTGGGCGTTTTTCTGGGTCTTAACCTCTTTGGCTTTCTGGGCCTCATCTTTGGCCCAGTGTTGATCGCTACCTTCTTTCTTCTGCTACGGTTTTATGCTGAGGAATATGGGAGAGCTGAGGACAGTCCTTTAAGCTAATGAGTGCCCGGAACGGGATTTGAACCCGTACGGCCTTGTGGGCCACAGGATTTTAAGTCCTGCGTGTCTACCGTTCCACCACCCGGGCCTGCACTGCAAAAGTAAGGTCCATTATGAAGATCGTCATGGGACAATATGGTAAAAGTTTTTATCTTTTTCACAAAAAAGACCTTTTTATTGATTTTGAAAAAAGAAATCTTTTAAGAGATTATATAAAAAAATGTATGAAAAATTCCATGAGAGGTATCCTTTTTCTCCTTAAAATGAACTTTTCAATGAAGGATTATTCTTTATGGAGTCACAATTCCTCATGCTCGCCGATCAGAAAACCCTACTCCAATGTTCCGAGTCAGACTCCCTGTAATTTTGTTGGCTATGGCACTGGGCCTACGCAGTGTTACCGCGTTTGGTATAACTCTTTTACCTGAGGGAGCCTTATGGCTTCCGGGCGAATCGCTGTTGGTGGTCTCTGATTTACACGTGGGTAAATCTGCACATTTTCGTCGCCACGGAGTTCCTGTACCTTGGCAAACGGAGTTGAAAAATTTTCAAAAACTTGAAGCCCTCTTAAAACGTTATGAACCAAAGGAATTACTGGTATTAGGAGATTTGTTTCACAGTACCTCCAGCTATGCCGTAGAAGCTTTTGGATCGTGGAGAAGTCGGCAGAAAGGCCTAAAGATAACCTTAGTGAAAGGCAACCATGATGTGCTCAGCGAGAGTGAATATCAAGCCATGGACATTTACGTAACAAGGTGGCAGCACAGAAAGCAACTCAAGTTTATCCATGAGACCACATCTATTGAAGGCACTGAAGAGGCCCTCTTTGTTTCTGGCCATATGCATCCCGGTTTTAAGGTGGGCTTAAAGCGTTATCCCTGCTTTTGGCTCAAAGCTCATAATCTTGTAATGCCAGCTTTTGGTCATTTTACGGGATTTGCTGAGGTGAAGCCCCAAAG
>JANWWQ010000009.1:0-2846 GCA_025055635.1 Flavobacteriales bacterium | reverse complement strand
TTTTGGCTCAAAGCTCATAATCTTGTAATGCCAGCTTTTGGTCATTTTACGGGATTTGCTGAGGTGAAGCCCCAAAGTGGGGAGACGGTGGTGATTAGTTTTAATTCCCAACTTTGGCCCCTTGTCTTTTAGTAGAAGAAATTGGCGGACAATAGCCCTTGCGGTGGGCTTAGTTTGGTACGTCTCAGCTACGCAGGCACAGTTGAGCCGCTCGGATTCGGCTTTGTTAGCTGCTGAAAGCCGACAGGCATGGTTAGATAAAGATTATCCAACTGCACTGGCAGCCCTTAGACGCCTGCACGAAGCCTATCCTCACGATAATAATGTGCTGTTCAACTTAGCCACACTTTACCTGGAGACAGGTGAAGCAGCTGTATCGCTCCGCCTACTTGAAGAACTGCGTGCCCGTAATCCGGCTTTCCCCTTGGTGAACCTCAAGATGGCTTTCGCAGCACTTGCAGCCGGGGATACGGCGAAAGCCCGTCACCATCTTAAAGAATCCGTACCCGCTGATGCCGCAGCCGATTACTGGCGGGCTTGGGCCTATTTATCAATCATGGCTGGCGACACAGTGGCAGCGCTTCAATATTGGGGCAAATCCCTACGAGAGTGGCCCGAAAATCCGGCCCTGTATTTGGATCTGGCTCAGTTTTGTTGGCTCCAGGGAGACACCGTAAAAGCTCGGAGAGAATTAGCTTCGGCGGAACTATTTGGGGCTGCCCGAAGTACCCGCTTGATTGTGGAAGCCCTTCTGCATGTGAAAGGTTCCCGACTGCGGGAAGCTTTGTCCGCCCTAGAACTGATAAAAAATCCAACAGGCCCTCTTGAAGATTATATTGCCCTATTAAAAGCATGGCTCCTGGCTCGTTTGGAGCGTTGGGAGGAGGCTTTAATTCTGCTTCAGAAAGTCCCGGAACACCGCCCCTCTGCCGCTTCCCTTATGCTCACATTGCGCAGCGCCATCCATCACATGAGTGGAAAATTTCAAGAAGCTTTAAAGGATGCCCGGAAAGCGCTGGAACTCAACCCGAGCAACGCCGTTGCATGGCTGAACAAGGGCGTGGTGTTTGCCCACCTAAACCTACTTTCTGAGGCCTGTCCGTGCTGGAAAAGAGCGTTTGAGATGGGATTGATGTTGGCAAAAACCTATTTGGAGAGACAATGCTACTAAGAAAGTCCCTGTTTTTTTTAAGCGCGGGGTTTTGTTTATTGGTAGGAATTAACCGGTTGGGCGCTCAAGAGAACATCCCTTTCAAGAGACGTTATTTTCCCCGAAAAGGTAGGGAGTTAGAGGCCGCTTTTCAAGCCTTCCAGACAGGTCAAAAAATAGTGAAGGAAGCCTACCGCCAACAAAGCCGTGGTTTGCTTTGGGACGCCCTTCCCTATCTGCGCCAAGCAGCACAGTTTAACCCTTCTCATTTCACGCTCAATTATTTGTTGGGGTTGGTGCACTTTAACCTCTCCCACTACGACTCATCAATATATTACCTATCCAGGTTACCTGAAGAGCCACGAGAGGGCCTCCATGCGGACTACCATTTGCTCATGGCCTGTGCGCTGCGCCGGGTGGAACATTATGAGCAAGCCAACAGATTTTTACAACTATTTAAGGAATTCTCCAAAGGAGAAAAGGTCGTTCTTGTGTCCGGACAGGTGATAGACGTCGCGGAAGAGGAAAAATATCTTGCCTTTGCCCTCAGCCTCAGTGCCTCGTCCTCCAACTATCGACGCCAATCCCTTAGTGAACTTCTTGGAGCTAACGTGCGCTTGCAGGGGTTTCCCATATTTACTGCGTTAGGGCGTGGGGTTCTAATGACCGGCTTATGGACCTTGCCCTCCCCGGGCGGCTTCCTCCAGGCTGGAATCTGGAAGCCCAGCCTACAAAATTTCGAAGAGGTGATACCATCGGATAGCCTGACAGCCAACATTCAATTTACCTGGATTAGCGACAATGAGCAGTATGTCCTGGGAACGCGTCCAAATAAGGAAGGGGATAGGGACCTATTTGGATTACGCAGAACGACCAACGGCTGGGAAGAGTGGAAACTGCCGGGCGAACTAGCGCGATCCCCCTACGACGAGATTTGTGGGGCTTTTAGCACCGACCTTTCGATTTTTTATTTCGTCAGTAACCGTCCGGGAGGTGTAGGGGGATACGATATATATGCCTGTAAGCGGTTGCCTAATGGCTCCTTTACACCTCCTTACAACTTGGGCCGAGCGATCAATACCGAAAAAAACGAATATTGGATTTTTCCTCACTACGACCTAACCACCCTCTACTTCAGCTCAGAGGGTCATCAATCCCTGGGTGGAGCGGACATTTTTGTAACAAAAAAACAAGGCGATGTATGGGCCGCACCCGTCAATCCGGGAATTGTACTCAACTCTCCTTTTGACGAAGTGGCCATCACAACTGATGTGAGTGCTCAGACTTTTTACGTGTATCGCCAAAACCGGGAAACAAATGTGGATGAAACGCTGGTTTTCTTTCGGCCCCATCCCTTCTCTCGTCCCATCCTGTTCGCTGAAGTGCCCCTATTTGAAGGTAATATCGTGAAGGTGCCATTGCAGTTTTCCTTACCTCCGGCTTGGGAAGAGTTTCCAGCAGTAGTGGGTTTCCAGTGTGTTCTGAAAAACCTTATTTCTTCCTCATCTCCGGTCTTCCTCCAGGTGAGGGATACGGCGGGAAGTCTTTCTCGTGAAATACTTTTACTGCCTCAGCGGGACACCTTATTTTTTACACTCCCCGCAGGAAAGGGAGCCTTTTTCAGTGTCCTGCTGCGAGGGCATGGTCCCTGGATTCAATTTTTGCCTGTTGACACATTAGCACGCTTTGGATATGT
>JANWWQ010000099.1 GCA_025055635.1 Flavobacteriales bacterium | reverse complement strand
AAAAAATATTGAACAAGAATAAATATTTATCCATATTTTTGTTAGATACTCCTCTTTTCTATAAATCAAACTTTGAAGATCCTATTTCTAGACGTAATGGATGGACTATGCGATTAAGCTGGCTGGTTCTTAATATAAGACTTTTTATTACGGCAGGGACGGAGTTTTTTTAAAAAATTCTAAGCGTTTAGGAAATTAAAATATTTATAGTAAAGTCTAAAACCATAACGAAGAAAAAATAAAATCAGTTCATAAAATCAATTCTTTAAAGCGAGGAATAAATTAAAAAGACATATCAATTAAATTTATACATAAACCAATCATAATAAATTATTTCATTCAAGGAAAATCGGAAATTTTTTCCAGTTTTCATTAGCTCACGGCTTCCTGCTCTCGCCTTCAAAAAACCACTGAGAGAGCGATTATTTGTCCCAAACGTTCCACTTTAAGCGTGGTTTCATCGCCTGCGTTAAAGTAGGAGAGGGCTTTCATATAAGCGGGCATGTCGGGGGTAGGATGGTCGCCTATGGCCTGAATAATATCGCCCGACCGCAGCCCGGCTTTTTCAGCAGGTTTCCCTTTTTGCACCCCTTCTACGCGCACGCCCCGCCCATCAAACATATAATCGGGAATGATACCCAGCGTCACCTTGAAACGCGGAGCAGGTGTATTATTGGCCTCCTGCGTGCGTTCAAACTGTAATCGGCCCTGGTCGTTGAGTAATTGGATGAGCTCCAGAATGAAATTCAACACCTGGCGCATTCCCGTGTAGTTGATTTTTTCGGGATCATCAGAGGGCTTGTGATAATCATCGTGCAAACCTGTGAAGAAATGGAGTACGGGAATATCCTTCAGATAAAAGGAGGTGTGGTCCGAAGGGCCCACCCCAGAAGCGCTGGTCTTCACGGTGAAGCCTTCTGTGCGGATGGCATTAATATTATTGCCCCATTGGGGCGAGGTGCCCACCCCCTGAATGGCTAAATTCTGATTGAGACGACCAATCATATCCAAATTTAACATGTAGTTGAAGGTGTATTTATTAAACAGGTTCGAGCGGGTGAACCAAGCGCTACCCAGGAGCCCACTTTCCTCTGCCGTGAAAGCAATGAAGAGGTAATTGTTGCGGCGATAGGGCAATTTTTTAAGGGCACGGGCCAGTTCCAAAAGGCCGGCTGTGCCGGAAGCGTTATCGTCGGCTCCGTTATGAATTTGGTCCTGATGTTCGCTTCGCGAGCCCGGATGGCCGGTACCTAGATGGTCGTAGTGGGCCCCAATCACGACGGTATAAGGAGCTCCATTGTCAATAAATCCGATGACGTTGGCACTGCGCACCGGGGGAGACTTGCGCACACTGAGGGTGAGCTGGCCACCGCCGTCGGCGAGTGTCTTGGATAAATAGGGCCCTGCAAAGACACAAGGAATGCGGGCAGAGAAAAACTTATCCTCCAGCTTAAACTCCCCGTACGTAGGATTAAGGCCATTATTGTCCACATATACCAATGCCACGGCGCCGCGCTGTTGCGCAAAGCGTACCATATCCTGAAAATTCGGATGGCCATTATGGGCGGCCTGAGTGGCGATGGGCTTCAGCTCCAACACCAACACGTAACCTTCTAAGCTCATCCGTTGTACAGTGTCTGGCTGAGCCATGTAATACACAGGTCCTTTCGCCGTGCCTTCGCCTGAATATGGCAGGGCATAGCCTTTAAAGTCAGGATACGGCTTATCGTTGTATAAAAGGGACACCTGCCAATCCGCAGGCGATGGGGGCAACAAAAAATACTGGTACCATAGGGAATCTCCTGCCGGTTGCAAACCGGCTTTCCTGAAATGTTTGGCAATATATTGGGCAGCTTGTTCGCATCCTACTGAGCCGGGCAAACGACCCTCCAACTTGTCGGAAGCCAGATAATAGACATGATTTCGGAGACGCTTTTCAGATGATGGCCCCAACATTTGGGCCGCCAGCCCTATCGGAATTAATGAGAGCCCGCAGGAAAAAAATAATTTTCTAAAGCCCATGAGTCAAAATTAAGCATTCCCAATGGCCCTGTAAGGGGCTTCCCGGTCCCTCCCTGAAATGACACTCCCCAAAATATTTTGAGGGGCTTGGGGTACCATGTTTTTTAAAACTGAGATGCCAAGGATAGCACCAGTAGGTCCTCATCCGGGTTGAGGTGGCTGCCTAAGCAGCCTGGTAAAAATCGTGGCCCCTTTGATCGTCAGGAAAAATACCCTTAACCTGTATTTGAATTTTAGCATCCCAAAAACTTAATCTTAAAAGAGACAGAAAAAATTGGAATGAGTCCTTTAATCGTTAGTCGGGATTTTTTACAGAGGCGAACCGATATTGAAATTTGGAAATTTTTAATATTTTTGCATCAAAAGAAAGCCCCTATGAAGAAGAAGAAAATGTTTTTTGGGTTGCTGGTGGGAGGTGCGTTTTTTCTGTATTCTTGCTCTAAGCCCCTGGAAAACAAAATTCGCGGGACATGGCGTGTAGAAAACCCCAATTATCCGGCATACCCTAAGATTGCCGGCGACTATACTGTATGGCGCTTTGAGGGGGGTACACTGGTCATTCGCTACGAAAATGATTCCAACACGGTGGACTCTTGCACATATGCCTTTAAGCGGAAATTCGCGCGTCGGTACATTGTGATTTCCTGTGAAAAAGCCAGCAAAGCTTTAATGGGTGCAGGAACAAAGGATTGGGAGATTGTGCGGCTCAAAAAAGATCAGTTGCGTTTAGCCTACGGTTTGGTGGATAATGAAGGTCGCCAAAAAGGCCTGGAGCAATATGACCTAAAAAAGATTGCCGACTAAGCGGGAGTCGGCTAATTTGAAGCCCAAGGTTCTTTTCTTCTGTACTTCTTGTGGACAGGAGTTCCCCAAATGGATGGGGCGTTGTCCTGCCTGCCAGGCGTGGAATACTTTTAAGGAAGCACCGTCTCTGCCCCGTGATACTAAAAAAGTCTTACTTAAGGAATCTCTTCACACATCTAAGCCCCAATCCCTCAATGAAGAGAACTCAGAGGATCAAATCCAAAGACTCCTGACGGGTCTTAAGGATTTTAATCTGGTGCTGGGCGGGGGGCTGGTACGTGGTTCGGTGGTATTACTGGCAGGCGAGCCAGGCATTGGGAAAAGTACTCTGGCCTTGCAAGCCATGTTGCACGAGAATGTCTCCCGCAGCCTTTACATATCAGGCGAAGAGAGCGGGGCTCAGATACGCCAAAGGGCCCGACGCCTGGGCTTGCCTTTGGAATCGGGCTATGTACTCACTGATGCTTCTTTGGAAAACATCTCAGCCGCTTTGGAGGAGCTTAAACCAGATCTGGCCGTAGTGGATTCCGTCCAAACACTTTTCTATCCAGCCATAGAAGCCCCTCCAGGTTCGTTAGTCCAAATCCGGGAGTGTACGGCCAGACTCATTCAATGGGCTCGGCATACAGGCATACCTATGGTGCTTATTGGCCATGTGAACAAGGAAGGCGACATAGCCGGACCAAAAATTCTGGAACACATGGTGGACGTGGTCCTTCAATTCGAGGGGGACAGATACCACCATTACCGAATGTTGAGGGCCCCTAAAAACCGCTATGGAAACACCCAGGAACTGGGAATTTTTGAAATGACGGCTAAGGGTCTGCGTGAAGTGCGCGATCCTTCGGGCCTTTTTATTTCCGGTCATGCCGAAGGCGCTTCGGGTTCCGCCCTTGCGGTGGTTTCTGAAGGTTCCCGGGCCCTCCTGGTGGAAGTGCAGGCCCTGGTCACACAGGCTGTGTATGGCATGCCTCAACGCATCTGCGCGGGGTTTGATAGCCGCCGGTTCAATATGCTTATGGCCGTCGTGGAAAAGCGGTGCGGCTTTCGCCTGAACCAAAAAGATATCTACCTTAACGTTACAGGCGGCATTAGAATTGAAGATCCGGGCGCTGACCTGGCCGTCATTGCAGCCGTTGTTTCCTCCCTGCTGGATGTACCCCTTCGCCCATCCCTGGCTCTGGCCGGGGAGGTAGGACTCACTGGAGAGGTGCGTCCCGTTCACAGGCTAGAACAGCGACTCTCAGAAATCCAGCGCCTAGGCATAAGCACCCTGGCACTTTCAGACGCTCATAGTCGGGAGGCTTTACCAACTGATTTGAAGACGGTGTTTTTGCCTTCAGTCCGAGATATTTTACCCCGTCTTTTTGAAAAAGCCTACCACCCCACTGCTGATCCTAAAACATTATAAACTTATTTTCTTT
>JANWWQ010000098.1 GCA_025055635.1 Flavobacteriales bacterium | reverse complement strand
CCCGCCACTGCGATACGCTGCGGTGGTATACCCATATCCAGCAAGTATTGATAGGCCGTAGCCGCATCCTCCACCGCTGCCGGGAACGGATGCTCCGGCGCCAGCCGGTAATTGATCCCCAGCACGCGCGCCCGTGCGGCACGCCCTAGCCGCGCCATCAGACCCCGGTGCGTATTGATGCTCCCCATCCCGTACCCCCCTCCATGTAAATACAAAATGTAGCTCTCATGGTCCCAATTTTCCGGCGTAATCCATTCCGCCTCCATAAAGCTCAGGCCAAAGGGCTCGTACGTGGCAAAGGAAGGCACCGGAATAAAGGACGTGAAAAACTCCATCGCCTTCCGAAACCTGTAGGCCGGCAGCGTACGCCGATACGCCAACCATCGTACAATCCTAAAAAATAGCTTGACCAACCAGTTCTTAAACCGTTCCAATGTCTTCTGCAAAGGGGGCAAAGTAAGGCAAGCGATCGAAAAGGGGAAAAAGTCTAATATTTTTATTTTGAAAAATTGATCATTTGAGAGGCCCCTCCCAGGTCAAAAAACTAATGGGTAAAATGTATAAAAATTCTGGTCTAGCCCCAAACCCGCAATTTTTTACTTTATTTATTATTTTTCCACCATCTTGAATTTTTGATGTTTAGGAAAAACGATAAGTAAAGGCCTCCAACAACTCATCTGGCATTACTCAAGGAATAAGGTGTGAAGAAATTTTAGCAATGAAATTAATATATTTGTTTTATGATGAATCACCGCCAACTTAGCCTTTTCGATACACTTGTGGAGGATGCAGCTACCCCTCAAACTACGCAAGAACCCACGCCCACGGGAGTTTCAGGTCCCCCTTACAAGAAAGTCCTGGGTCTAGATCTCGGAGTGTCTTCTATCGGTTGGGCCCTGGTAAAAGAAAATTTTAACTCCACCTCCGAAATTTTAGGGATGGGGGTGCGCATTGTACCCTTAGATAAAGAAGAAAGCGATGAGTTTACTTCTCGAAATAAAATTACCAAAAATCAGCAACGCACGCAAAAGCGCACGTCCCGCAAAAATTATTATCGATACATTCTGCGCCGCCGGGCCCTTACAGCCGAGTTAAAAAAGCACAACATGTATGACCCCAACTTATTTTCCCTACCTCAGCTCAAGCTATGGGAACTACGGGCCAAAGCTGTCACAGAACAAATCAGCCTCAGGGAATTAGGAAGAGTACTCTATCACCTCAACCAAAGAAGGGGATATAAATCAGGAAAGATTTCGCAGAGTGAAGAAGAAAAAGACCCCAAGTATGTAGAAGCCATAAAAAGTAGGTATCAGGAATTACGCGCCGCAGGAAAGACAATTGGTCAAAAGTTTTATGAAGAATTATTGAAAAACCCCCACTACCGTATTAAACAACAGGTTTTTCCCCGGGAGGCTTACCAGGAGGAGTTTGACCGCATAATGCACAATCAGAAACGCTACTATCCCGATGTTCTTACCGATGCTTTCATTGAACATCTGCGGGATGACATTATTTATCACCAGCGAAAACTCAAATCGCAAAAGGGGCTGGTAAGCATCTGTGAATTTGAAGGTTTCCATGTGAAAAATAAGGAGGGAAAGGAAATCTTCGTCGGACCACCGGTGGCCCATCGAAGTAATCCCCTTTTTCAAGTGGAAAAAATATGGGAATCCATCAATAACATCACCCTGAAGAGCAGAAAAAATGAACCTTATATTCTATCCCAAGAGGAAAAAAATAAACTTTTTGAATATCTGGACAACAATGAAAAACTCACCTTTACCAAACTTCTCCAATTGCTGGGTCTGAAGAAAGGTGAGTGGTATGGAAATAAGATGCTTCAAAAGGGTCTGCAGGGCAACCTGACCAAGCTTTTCCTCAAGCAGGCACTACAAAATCCTGAATGGGAAGCACATTGGCTGAGCATGACAGTAGAGGTGAACACATTACCAGGCAAAACCTATGCCATAGACCCCTTGACGGCCGAGGTCATAGGGGAACGAGATAAAAAAGTAATCAGCCCCTCTTTTGTCCACTCCCCGTTGTATCAACTTTGGCATACAATCTATTCCATCAGCGAAGAGGAAGAGCTCGTACGCGTCCTTCAGAAAAAATTTGGTTTCGATCTTCCTACAGCTCAGCGCCTCAGTCAGATCGATTTTACCAAGCTGGGTTATGGTAATAAATCCGTGAAAGCCATCCGCAAAATCCTGCCCTACCTCATGGAAGGGTGCGTTTACAGCGAAGCAGCTTCCTACGCCGGCTACAACCATTCCTTTTCTCTTACTAAAGATCAAGTGGCTGCTAAAAAACTCTTGGATACTATCCCCCTTCTTCCCAAAAACGCCCTCCGGCAGCCCGTGGTGGAAAAAATCCTCAACCAAATGATCCACGTAGTCAACCAGATCATTGCCCCCCAAAGAGGCTGGGTCACTAAGGAAGAACGCGAAAAGGGGCTCTTTGAAATCCGCGTGGAGCTGGCCCGGGAACTGAAATTAAGCCGCGAGCAAAGAAACGATTACACAAACCAAATCAATAAAATAGAAAAAGAAAATAAAGAAATTGAAAAGAGGCTGGCTGAGCTGGGAGTAAGAGCCACGCGGAAAAATATCATAAAATACAGACTATTTAATGAAGTAGGGGATCCGGAAAATAAAATCGTCGGTATGTGCATCTACACAGGTGAGAGATTTTCCCTTACTGAAGCGCTTACGGGCGATGCCGTAGATGTGGAACACATAATTCCCCGCTCCCTCTTGTTTGATGATTCCCAATCTAATAAAACCCTGACCTTTCGGTGGGTCAACCAGGAAAAGGGCGACCGTACCGCTTATGACTACATGGCCTCCAAAGGGCAGGAAGCTCTCAAAGCCTACATTGATCGCGTTAATCACCTCTTTGAAAACGGCCTTATTACTAAAGCTAAGAGGGACAAATTGCTCATGCCCGCTGATAAAATACCACAGGATTTCATCCAAAGACACCTGAATGAGTCGCGCTACATTGCCCGAAAATCTAGAGAAATTCTTAGCCAAGTTGCCAAAAACGTGTGGTCCACTAGCGGCGACGTCACAGCCTACCTGAGACGCCTCTGGGGTTGGGACGACGTCATCATGAACACCCACCTCAAACACATTAGGGAAACTATCCCCGACCCTGTGGCTGAAGGCATCACGACGCTGGTGGAATGGGAAACCCACGATGGCCAGAAGCACACCAAAGAAGCGATCAAGGAGTGGACCAAGCGCGACGACCACCGCCACCACGCCGTGGACGCGCTAGTAGTAGCCTGTACCAAGCAAGGCTTCATCCAACGCCTCAATACCCTGGCCTCCCAGGCTACCAGAGAGCAAATTTGGAAAGAAGTTCAGGAGAGAAAAGAAGAGTTCCGCGAATCGCTCTCTAAACTGGATCGTTACTTCATCCTCCAAAAACCCTTTTCCACCCGCGAAGTAGAGGAAAAGGTGGCTCAGATAATTGTTTCCTTCAAACCCGGCAAAAAAGTAGCAACTTATGGCAAGCAAATAGTAAAACGCCATGGGAAACGAACCCTCCTTCAGGATAAAGTAATTGTGCCCAGAGGGCCCCTGAACGAAGAGAGCGTGTACGGAAAAATCAAAGTCATCGAAAGGGACAAAAATGGCCAGCCCATTTACTACGAGCCTAAATACTTCTTTGCTCGCCCCCATCTAATCGTCCATTCCCACATCCGCGAGTTGGTGGAGCAACGTCTGGCTCTTTACCATGGTGATGTACAAAAGGCCGTCAAATCCTTGCAAGTGAATCCTATTTACTTGGATCCTGAGAAATCCATTAAATTAGAGTATGCTTCCTGTTATAAAGAAGACTACGTCATAAAAAAGCCACTCACAGAAATTACCAATAAAAATGTATCCGACATTGTGGACCGCAAAGTGAGGGAACTGGTACAAGCAAGGCTGCAAGCTTTTTCAAATAAAAATAAGGAAGCTTTTAAAGAACCTTTGTATCTGGATAAAGGAAATCGTATCCCTATTCGTTCAGTACGGCTCTTCACCGGGCTTGAGGCCGTAGAACCCATTAAGTATAACGCCCAAGGGGAGCCCATCGGTTTCGTAAAACCCGGCAACAACCATCACATGGCCATATACAAAAATGATAAAGGAGAATACACCCCTCACCTGTGCACCTTCTGGCACGCAGTAGAACGAAAAAAATGGGGGCTCCCTGTGATAATAGAAAATACCTCGGAAGTGTGGGATTTCATTTTGCAAAATCCAG
>JANWWQ010000097.1 GCA_025055635.1 Flavobacteriales bacterium | reverse complement strand
CAAGGCCGAAGAGGAGGCCCGCCGTAAGGCCGAAGAAGAAGCCCGCCGCAAAGCCGAGGAAGAGGCTGCTGCGGAGGCTGAGCGATTACGCAAACTTCGAGAAAGTGAAAAAACCGCCTCTAACACTTACATTATCTTACGTAAATACACCACAGGCACATCCAAATATTACGGATATATCAATTTTGGTAACGGTACCGGTAATCATAACCTCACGGAAGAGGAATACCACGAGTATTATAAAAAATACCGCCTGCTTATTCGCGACTGATGTCTTTCCAGTATTTCTATAGTCCGGATCCTTGGGAAATAGCCCCCCTGGTCCTCAACCGCGAAGAATCCTTCCATTGTGCGCGGGTGTGCCGATGCCGTGAGGGGGACACCATAGGACTCACATCCGGCGATGGGCGGTTAGCCCAAGCCACTATCATTGCCATCAGCCGTGAGCCCGTTGTCATTCTGAAAATTCAAGAAAATACCATCAGACATTACCCTCCACCGAAGCCCCTTCGCCTCTTTATTTCACCCCTCCAAGCTCCGGATCGTATGGAATGGCTGGTGGAAAAAGCCACCGAACTGGGCGCCACCGAGATAACCTGGATCCTGTGCCATCGCACTGTCCGAAATACCGTCCGTATGGAACGTCTCCAGCGCGTAGCTTTGGCCGCCCTCAAACAAAGTGCCCGCCCCTACCTACCCCGCATCGTTCCCCCTCAACCATTTACCCAACTCCACGAACCAGCGGGTTCATCATGGATTGCCACCTGCCACGACCAACTGATCCCTCCCCGACTAAGTTTATCCCAACTAGCTGTCACGCCCCCCACTAACATTTTCATCGGGCCTGAAGGGGACTTCACAGAGGAGGAAGTCCAGTTAGCTCTGCAAAAGGGGGCCATTCCTGTCTCCTTAGGACCTTACCGACTCCGAAGTGAAACAGCTGCTCTGAAGGCCCTGTCCCTGATATCTTCCATTTTGGAGAAAGAGCCTAACTTAGGATAATATTTCATTTAGTGTGGGCGCGCCCCATTACCGCTGCCTAAGCCCACGGTTCGTACGTGTCAAAATTTTATGTTCTCTGGGATATCTGTCTTTCAAATTCATTAAAAAAATTCGGGTTGATATTCACTTCTCAGAGCCACTGCCTCCTCATCTGGGGGGCGATGATACACCAGGCATCTCTCAAGAGGTGGAAGGTTGTGCGCAGCGCCTGAGGCGTACCCTGACGCAGGTAAATCACGGCTTCTTCAAGCGCAACGCGGAAAAAGTGAAAAAGCAACAGGGGCTGGCTTCGGTTGAGAGCCGACAGCAAAGCCATGGGCTCCGATGCCCGGCGTCCCCCCTTGCCCAGATAATGCAGACAAGCCTCCCGCATTAAAGGATTTTTCACAGTCTGATAGAGGGCGTCCGCAAGAATGTTGAGGGCTCCGTTGACCAGCCGAGAACGCTTCATGAGGCGTCGCAGCCGTTTCTGAAGCCGCATGCGACCGAGAGTGTAAGGCGTATGGTGCTCCAATAATTGCCGGAGGGACACTACATCGGTTAGAGCAGCAGTCATGCCTCCCCCTGTAAGGGGATGGCGCATGCTGAAGGCATCACCCAATAAGCACACCCCTTTCAATTTAAGAGTTTTAGCCAGGAATCGGTGATTGGGCATAGCCTTGAAAGCCCCTTCCCGCACAGCTCTTTCAAAGGGCGACTGGAGTACAGAGGGAAGCGCCGGCAAAAGATGCGTGAGGAGGTACTCGCTGAGGGCTGCACCGGGACGCGGCGGAGCCCCCGGCGGAAAATCAATCAATATACGGGTTTCCGTGCTGCTAATAGGGTAAACCAGGCAAACATGCCCGCCCGCCACCACCACATGACCGTGGGAAGAGTGTGGTAAGGGTGCCTCTTTCAATATCAGGCCTAAAAAATGACCGGTCACTTCCGGAGTGGCTTCGCATAGCGCGGCGCGGAAACGGGAAAAGGCCCCATCAGCCACGATGGTCAGAGGCGCATAAAAAGACATCCCTTCTTCCCCTGTTTGGACGTACACCCCCTCCACTTGATGGGAATGCGGAGGAGAAAATATCAACTCCTGGACCTCGCCCGTTATGAGTCGGATGCGGGGCTCGCGGGCCGCTAAAGCCCTCAGGTTTTCCAAAAGGCGCTTGTGGTGAAAGGCCAGGCCCGTTTTGCCCTCCGGATAGGGAACCACCACATCGGTGGAACCGTGTATTAGAGAGTAGCCGGTGATTACCTGGGCATCAATGTCCTGAAGGGCCTCCGATAGCCCCAAGGAATGCAGCATATCAAGGCCACCGGGTTGCATCAATTCCCCGATGATACGTTCGGGGACACGGGGTTGTTTCTCCACCAGAGCCACTTGCCAGCCCAGGCGCGCCAGCGTGATGGCCGCCGCGCAGCCGGCCAGTCCGGCACCCACCACCACCGCATCGTACCGATGGTCCTCGGAGCCACCTGCTCCCATCTGCTTCAGACCTTTGAAAAGCAAATGGGGGCCGGCCGGGCTGGTGAGGGCCACTAGTTCACTCAACCGCTCCACCAATACGGGTGGCACCGCCCTGCCCGAACAACGCTTCAGCATTTGCCGCGTGCTTCGGGCAAACACCCGCCGCACGTCGTCCATAGTGTGGGTGTGAAGCATCAAAGAAGCAGCCAGGCCCTTCCGGATTTTGATCTCCCGTTTAAAGACGCCCGTGTGCCCTGTGAGGGTGGCCAAGGTGGCCACGGCCATCACTTGCGGAATGGCACAAAACCGAAATACCTGGGGATGCCGGAGGCTCTCCAGGTAGTTCAGGCAATGGGGCACATGGCGCAGGGCATCAGCCACAAGACGGTCTAAGATCTCCAGCTTGGCGCTGCGGGGCATACCGTTGCGCAGGGCGCCGAGCTCGCCGGCGTAAGGCTTCCACACCTCTTCAGGCCAGAAATAGCGGCGGGACACCACATCTTCCAGGTAATCCCTAATTATATTCGTTTTCTGGAGAAAAAGGCCCATGTGGTTGGCAGTGTCTTCATTGCGCGCAGGATCAGGGCGCTCGCAGCCCGTGGCTTCAAAAAGCCGCGTCAGTCCGATGCCCACCAAGCCGGCTACATAGTGGCAGTAGGCATCGTAGTCTTCAATGGTGCGGATAGGGCGGCCCGTAAATTCGGCCATGCCGGCCCCCATGCGCGCGGCAACCTCCCGGATGATTTCCTGAATGGGCAGCGGAAGGCCCGCCAGCACGCGCAGCACTTTATCATAGTGGTTCACCAGCGTGCGGTAATCGGGCTTATCGCCTACTCCACGTAACACAGCCACATCCCCCACCCCAAATTGATGGAAACACCGTAAAAGTTCCTGCTTAAGCACCGGTTGCAGTTCCGGATCGTCTTCCACCGTGTCCAAAGCCCGACAAACCAGGTAAAATACCGCTACGGCTTCCCGCAGCCCCTCGGGTAAATGCATGATCACCACCGCGAAAGACCGTGAAACGCGCCGCAAAGCCTTAAAACAAAAGGTGAGGTCGTCGTCGTGCCGGGCCGATTGGCGCAGGTCAATCCCTTCCGCATCCGCCCGATAGGCCGAATGTTTTAGTTCCCACAAAGCCTTCAGCTCCTGGGGATGCGTGGCGTGAATGAGCAGTTCCCTCACCATTTTTGCCTCGTTATTAGCCTTTGCCACAAATATCCAAAAAAAGCATTAACAAACCATTAACTTAGCTAATCAATTTCTTAATACTATGGGAAAATTTGACCACTGGCGCCTGTTCAGTGATAGGGGGCGCCAGGTGTGGGAATGGACCGCCGATTTTGAGAAAACTCTTTGCGGCGACCTCCGCACCGATGTGGAAGCCTGGCTGGCCCAGGAACCCCAGTTCAACAAACGGATACAGCCCCACCCTGCCGACAGGGCGCTCCGTCCGGCGGCAGAGCCACCCCCGCCTTCAGAACGCGTCCCCACCCTGGAGGAGGCCTTAAGACGCGGCATCTGCTTTTTTGGTTCCCTCCAGTGCGATGACGGCCATTGGCCCGGCGACTACGGGGGTCCCCTCTTTCTTCTGCCCGGCCTGGTCATCGTGGCCCATTGCTGCCAGTTCAGCCTTCCCTACCCGATGCGCGTCCTCATGGCCGCCTACATGGTGGCCCAGCAGAACGACGACGGCGGTTGGGGCCTCCATATTGAATCCCCCTCCACCATGTTCGGAACGGGCATGCAGTATGTGGCCCTGCGCATGCTGGGCTTCCCCCCTGAGGATCCCAGACTTCAAAAAGCCCGGCGTTGGATCAATGCCCATG
>JANWWQ010000096.1 GCA_025055635.1 Flavobacteriales bacterium | reverse complement strand
AGGTCTTTCCCATAGCAGTGCCATAGGCCCCAATAGCTATGCCATCCTCCAGAACTCCAGTGGGGAGTATACCCTCATCAACAAAGCCAATACGGGGGGAGGGTACATTGGCTTCCGCGTAGGTAATGTGGATCAGGCCGTGATATTAAACAACGGCAATGTGGGCATTGGCACCACCACGCCCCAAGGCAGGCTAACGGTGTTGGATAATGGGCGGTTTTACTATGTCAATCGGCGCATTGGGGGGCATCCCCACACGGAAGACGCCGGTGGTCCCAACTACATTCTGTTACACCGGGCCCATGTGAGCGGATTTTTGGAAGATTACAGAGTGTTTGGCACTATCAGTGCCATTCGTGGTGGCGTGGGGGCCTGGAACCGGAAGGTCACGTACGAGGTGAACACGGCCACGGCTTACAATTCCACGCGGGGAAGTCTCATTTGCAAGAATGAACCGGCGCGGTTGGTAACGTTGGATTATGGGGGCTTACGCTATTTGGCCGTGGAGATACCCAATGGATCTACGGTGTATAATCTTCAGTTTACGGGGTGGGCCTATGCGCATGATGGGGAGCTACTGCGGTTGGTGTATGACCAGGAGGTCAGTAACGTGCAGGTATTCACGGGGATAGACCCCATCACTATTCAAGGCTTGGTGGCCATCGGCAGTCCCAACGGTGGGGGAAGCTTTTCTATACCCAACAGTTGCGGGGGCAGCTGGCTTAGCAATGCCACCTCTGGGATTTACGCTCCAGAACCCGCTGCTGGCTGTGGGGATGAGTGGTACATTGCTTCCTATCCCCGTTCAGGAGAAGCCAGGACGCTAGAAATAGCGATGAAAAACGATGCGGACGATCACATTGCCTTGATGCCCAGCGGTAATGTGGGTATTCGGATTAATAATCCCCAAGAAGCTCTTCATGTTTCTGGCAACACTTACATGACAGGGGCCTCTGTGTCGCAAGGATTTTCGGTGATGGAAATTACCCTGCAAGAAAATGGAAATTTTACGGCCCCTGATAATGCCTACCATACTATAACATGCCCGGATGGTTATGTTATGATAAATTTAGCCATTTATGCCTCTAGTAGACTGGATGGAGGGGAAAGGTGCAACTGTGTGAAAGTAAATGATTTAATTACCGCCAATCATCAATGGAGAGGTCATTCAGGGATGGTCACAAGTCAAGGGAGTCCGGCGAATACATTTGGTACAGGAGCTGATAACCAAACCCATAGTTGTAGTTGCAACAGTGGGGAGGTGGCCACTGGGTTTGAAGTGTATTCCACGGACCGGCTGGATGGACATATGAAAATTCGTTGCACCCAGATTAAATCAGGTTATTCTTTAGCAAATGATGTGACCACAACGATTAACGGCCACACCGTCAGGGGTATTCAATCTGCTATGAGTGTGCCATGGAATCATGGTAGGGACGATCAATTTCATTTTTCAGAATGCCCGCCGGGTACTTTTGTAACCGCTGTGGTCATTGAGGCTTCTGATAGGTTGGATGGAGGATTACGCTGTCATTGTTCGGGGATTAAAAGGAATTAATGCATAGTTGGGTTTAAAGCTTTTCGCCAAATTAACCTCTCTTTTTACTGAATTTACGAGAATATGGCTTTAAATTTTTATTAAAAATAGAAATTATTTATCTCCTTGGAATAATCTTCAATTATCTTTTTCATAAAATGCAAGCCTGAAGCGATAAAAATCTAATTTACCCAATTAGATTTAATATTAAATACTATTTATTAAAACAGAAGTTCGTAATGATTGAACTTAATTATTAGTTTTTCAAATCTATGGAATTAACGGGGCTTTAGAAAATTAATTATTTTAGCAATAACTCCACTTTCAGCTTTTACCTTTGCGCTTTAGTATGACCGCAAAGGATTCCCTGGATCCCCGGCGCATACCCCGGCATATCGCCATCATCATGGATGGTAATGGTCGCTGGGCCAGGCAGCGCGGTCTTAAGCGGCACATGGGCCACCGTAAAGGCGTGGATGCGGTGCGCCGAGCAGTAGAAGCCTGTGCCGAGATTGGGGTAGAATACCTGACGGTATTTGCTTTTTCCACGGAAAACTGGCAAAGACCCGCCAGCGAGGTGAACGCCCTCATGGACCTGATGGTGCGCACCTTGAACAGCGAAATGGATTCCTTGCAACGCAATGGTGTACGCCTCTCTGCTTTCGGGGATCTGGACTCTCTGCCCTCCCGGACCCGAACACGTCTATTCCAGGCTATAGAAGATACCCGTCACAACACGCGCATCACTCTCAGCCTGGCCCTGAGCTACAGCGCGCGCTGGGAAATCCTTCAGGCCGTTCAAAAATTAGCCGCGGACGTGGAAGGCGGACGCCTCCACCCAAAGGACATTACACACACCGTTTTCAGGCAATATCTGGCCACTTATCCTTTGCCGGATCCCGAACTGCTGATCCGCACCAGTGGGGAACAGCGCATCAGCAATTTCCTGCTCTGGCAAATAGCCTACACGGAGCTGTATTTTACCCCTGTTTTATGGCCTGACTTCACCAAAGAGCATCTGTTTGAGGCAGTGGCCGAATTTCAGAGGCGCCAGCGCCGTTTTGGCCTCACGGACGAGCAGTTGCGTCAGGGCGTCAGTCCGGCCATTACTGTGGATACCGCAATAAAAAGTCCCTAAAAACGTTACTCGCCCGGTGCTTTACCATGTTCCATCCAGGGTTTATATCAAACAGATTATCATACTTTTGATTTGTGTTGGGTGGCGGCCTGCAGGGAGATCCCAGGGCAGTGAACCTCCGCCCCTGGACAGCTTACCCGTCATAAGCTATGCCCATGGCGCCGAATATGAAATTGCAGCCATTGATGTGACGGGCCCGCCTGGTAGTCGGGTGGATAAAACCTATATTACCTATGTCTCCGGCCTCATGGTGGGCGATAAAGTGACTATGCCGGGGCCCCGCTTTGCCACGGCCATCCGTAAACTCTGGAACGAAAAGATCTTTTCCGATGTGCGCATCTATGCCTCGCGTATTGTAGAGGGGAAGGTATACCTGGTAATCTATGTGGAAGAAAAGCCCCGCCTCACGCGCTTCACATTTCGTGGCATCCCCAAGGGCCAGCAGGACGATCTGCGGGACCGCATTAAGCTGTTCAAGGGGGAGGTGGTGAACGAACACCTGATCATGAGCACGCGACAACGAATTAAAGACTATTACGCAGAAAAAGGCTTTCTGGCGGTGAGGGTGGATGTGGATGTACAACCCGATACAGCTGGAGGTGAGAAAGGCGTGCTGATGCGCATTCTCATTGACAAGGGGGAAAAGGTGCGCATTGACCGCATTGAGATTGAAGGCAACGAGGCCCTGGACGATTATGAAATCAAGCGGGCCATGAAAAAAACCATTGAACGCAGCCGTTTTCTGGTGCATAAAGACCTGCTGGCCTTGCTCACAAGGCCTGGCCGCACGCTCCGCAGCATCCGCAGAGATGAAGAAAAGTACCATTTCTACCAGCTTTTGCTTAAATACCTGCGAACCAAGGCTCGGCTGAATATTTTCAAATCTTCAAAATTCATTGAACCGGATTACGAGGAGGACAAGGAGGCTGTCATCCGGGCCTACAACAAAAAAGGCTATCGGGATGCCCTCATTGAGTGGGACACCGTGGAAATCCACCGGAATGATATGATCGTCCGCATGCGCATCAGCGAAGGTCGGCAGTTTTACATTCGTAATATATCCTGGATTGGCAACACCAAATTCAAAACAGAAGAACTTCAGAAAATTGCGGGGCTTCAAAAGGGCGACCTTTATGATCGGGAGCGGATTGAAAACGTCATCAACTTTAATCCTAACGGCCTGGATGTTTCCAGCTTATACCAGGATAACGGTTATCTGTTTTTCCAGATTACGCCTGTAGAGACAGCCGTGGTGGGTGATTCTGTGGATCTGGAATTTAGGATTTATGAGGGGAAGCAGGCCCGGGTGAACCGGGTGACCATCTCCGGCAATACCAAAACAAGTGACCATGTGATCTTACGCGAGGTGCGTACCCGGCCGGGCGATTTATTCAACCGCTCTGACATCATCCGCACCCAACAGGAATTGTCGCAACTGGGCTACTTCAATCCGCAGGCCATGAACGTGTTGCCCAAGCCCAATCCGCAGGATGGCACTGTGGACATGGAATACGTGGTAGAGGAGCAACCCAACGACCAAGTGGAGCTTTCGGGGGGCTGGGGTAATCGCATGCTGGTGGGTACGCTGGGCGTGCGTTTCAACAACTTCTCCACGCGCAACTTTTTCCGT
>JANWWQ010000095.1 GCA_025055635.1 Flavobacteriales bacterium | reverse complement strand
CACAACAACGCCCCCAAGATGGTATCTAACGGAGGTAACGCGCCACGGCATTGGCCGTCAATTTCGCTGAATAAAGACACAAAGGAATACCCCCGCCCGGGTGTACCGTACCACCGCAAAAAAATAACCCTGGAAAAAGACGGCTTGCATTAGGAGGCCTCCAAAAAGCTGATAGTACACTGTTGCTGGCCGCACCATAGAGGGCTCCATCCCACGTACCATATAGGGAAGATAAGGTAGCAGGACTCAAATGAAATTCCACTTCAGCTAGTTGGGAAGGTCTGTAACCTAAAATCCTGTTTATCTTTTTTTCAACCAATTCTTGTGCCTGCTGAAAAATTTCGGGGCTGGTCGGGTAATTAGGGGGAGCATTGATCATAACAAACCAATTTTCGCAACCAGAAGGAGCATCTTCAGGTATTACCTTAGAGCTTATAAAAACATATACTGTAGGATCATCCGGTAAACGCCCCTCTTTCAGCTGTAAAAACTCGCGAGCATAGTCCGAGGAAAAGAAAATATTGTGAACTCCGAGCCGCTCATCAGTATGACGGATGCCCCAGTTGAATACAAAAGCTGAAGAAGAGCGTTCCTGTCTAATCAACCTTTTGCTTATGGATGGCCGTGGGAAAATTTTGGTAAAAAAAGTGGCCACATCAATAGCTACCACGACCACATCGGCTTCGTAGGTGCACTCAGGGGTATGAACCTGCCATTGCTTTCCCTTTTGACTGACAGCCTGGGCCAGGGTTCCGGTTTGAATTTCAACGCCTTTCCTGCGAGCCAGAGCTTCTATCGTTCTCGGTATAGCCACCATTCCACCTTCGGGCAGCCAGGCGCCATATCCATATTCCACATGAGGAATGACGCAAAGCGTGCCAGGGGCCCGGTATGGATCGGATCCGTTATAGGTGGCATAACGATTAAAAAGTTGTTGAACGTGTGTTGTTCTGAAAAAATGTCGGGTCTTTTGGGCCATTGTGGTAAAAAAACCGGCCCGGAATAAAGCTGAATAGGGTATGTGTAGAATGTTTTTAAAGAGGGTAGACAGATGGCGGTAATCCCCTTCAATGAACAAGGGTGCCGTCAGCCTCCACAACTCGGCAGCATAATTAAGAAAAGCCCGCACCCGCCCCGATTCTTCTCCGAAGGTTTCATGGATGCGTTGGTCTAGCAGATGAGCTTCCCGACAAGTAGTGAGCGTACGACCATCGGGAAAGAAGTAATTACAGATCTCCGGCAGTTCAAAATAGCGGAAATGGTCAGAAGCCTTTTCTCCCCACAAGGTAAATAACTCATCCACCAAATGGGGCAGCGTAAAAAGGGAAGGGCCTATGTCAAAGCGATAGCCTTGGGCTTTGAATTCGTTCAATTTTCCTCCGACATGGGCATTTTTTTCAAGCAATGTAACGTGCAACCCCAATCGGCGCAGACGAACGGAAACTGCCAATCCGGCCACGCCACCACCCAGTACAATGGCTTTTGGTGAATCTCCCATCAATGAATAATGAATTTTATTTCAACTTTTAGATTTTTGTTTAAAATCATTAATTGCCAAACGCAAACTCCTCCAACAACTACTTAAAGAATCATTCTTTATAAAAATTCATGAAATTCGGGGTTAGCAGAGGAAAAGCTCCTCCAAACAAGAGAAGCGGCACCTAAAAGGGCTGCATCCTGCCCTGGTAAGGCCGAAAATGTCAGGGACACATGACCCTTATAGCTGCGCAGAAGGTTTCGTTCAAAAACTTCTTGCAAAGGCTGAAGGAGGAGCTTCCCCGCTCCAGCCAGCCCTCCGGTTAGGACAATAAGCCTTGGATTACTGAAAACGCAGCAATTGGCTAGTGTAAGTCCCAGCCACTCAGCTGTCTTTTGAAATGATTCACGAGCGATGGTATCCCCCATCTTAGCTGCTGCCTCCACCGCTTTAGGATCAAAATAATGAACTAGCTCCTGTTCCCGACCCGCTTCTTGCATGAGCTCTCTGAAAGTCATCATGAAACCTGTAGCGGAACAATAGGTTTCTGCGCATCCCTGGCGTCCACACTTACAGGGGCGCCCACCAGGCACAATCACCATATGGCCAGCTTCGCCGGCCAGTCCCTGATGGCCGTAGAGCATCCGGCCGTTGCAGATAAAAGCGCTACCCAAACCTGTTCCCAAGGTGATCACTATAAAATCATCCATCTCCCGAGCCGCTCCAAATTCCCACTCTCCGTAAGCGGCCACATTGGCATCATTGTCTAGTACACAGGGCAAACCTGTTTTCTCATGAAGAAGGGTAGCTAAGGGCACCACACCCTCCCATGGCATATTCGGGGCGTAGTCTAAAGTGCCGTGTAGTCTGTTGCCGCTGGGAGCACCTACACCCACACCCACAATACGATCGAGGGGAGACAGCTCTTTTTGGACGCTTCCCAGCCAAGCGGAGATGGCTTGAACGAAATCCTCCGGCCGCAAATAGTCAGAGGTATGTAATACCTGCCTATGGGTAATTGACTTATCTTTTCCAACAAGAGCTAGAGCCGCTTTAGTGCCTCCTAGATCAATAGCAGCTACAAAGACTCCAGGCATTTAAGCGGGTAAACAAAGGTACAAGAATGTTTAACCTTATAGTGGCTTACTCGCCGCGTCTAGCCTTCTGATAGGCCTCCAGGGCTCTTTTCTTGGCCGCTTCGTGGTCCACCATGGGAGCAGGGTAATCTTTTGTACCCCACTCGGGCACCCACCTCCGCACGTACTCTCCAAGGGGATCAAATTTTTCCATTTGGAGGGTTGGATTGAAAATCCTAAAGTAAGGGGCGGCATCGCAGCCAGTGCCTGCAGCCCATTGCCAATTCCCCACATTACTGGCTAATTCAAAATCTAGTAAACGCCTGGCAAAGTAGCTCTCACCCCACCGCCAATCGATGAGTAAATCTTTCGTGAGGAAGCTGGCCACCACCATCCGCACCCGGTTGTGCATAAATCCTGTTGTATTCAACTCCCGCATTCCTGCATCCACCAAGGGAAATCCCGTTAGACCCAGGCACCAACGCTCAAACTCCTCCGGATCATTGCGCCAGGCTATGCGATCGTATTCGCTGCGAAAGGCCCTTTCTACGGTATGTGGAAAATGGTACAACACGTGCATGAAAAATTCACGCCAGCCCAGCTCTTTTAAGAAAGTTTCGCTGAGGGAACGGGCCCTGCGAGCCAGTTGGCGCACGCTGATCGTACCAAATCGCAAGTGAACGCTCAGACGCGAAGTTCCGCCTACCAATGCCGGAAAATTCCTGTTCTTATGATAATCCTTCAGAGTTTGATCCGTGACTTCTGGAGCAGAAACTTCTATCGCAGATTCTGTAAAGCCAATATCCTTAAGATGTGGAATCTGAAAGCGGGCAGGGCCCTTCGCTATGTGATCCAAAAGCTGCTCAGAGGGAAATTCCTTTAGCCGCTCCACAGTGATTCGTGATAACCATTGTTTACTGAAGGGGGTATATACCGTGTAGGGCTGCCCGTTCGGCTGTAGAATTTCTCCTGGAGGCACAAGAACGTGATCCGGCACTAAGTGAAGGGCGCCTCCAAATGCCTTAAGGATTTCCTGTACTCTATTGTCTCTTTCCAAAGGGTAGCCGGGTTCAAAGTCCTGCCCAGCGTAAACCTGAATAGAAGGGTACTCCCGGGCCCTTGCCGTCCAGAATGTCACAGGATCGCCATACCAAACCCATAAGGTGCTGCCTAGTTTTCGTAGCTTTACATCAATGGACTGGAGTTGGCGCCAAATAAATGTGACACGGGCATCGTCCCGGTCCTGTAATTTGCTCAAAATACCACTATCAAAAATGAATACTGGCTGAACCTGTTGATGGCGACTGAGAGCGGTATACAAAGCGGCATTATCCTCCAAACGGAGGTCCCGGCGAAACCAGAAAAATGCGTCAGGGGAAGGCGTTCTCATGCTTCAAGAGTAACTAAAAACAAGGATTTCTTGTTTTTAAGGGTAACCCAAATTAAATTTATTCAGACAAAGCTTGCACTTTTGCCCTTGTGAAGCCCACAGAAGCCGCATTCCTGGTTTCTATTCTGGATTACACAACCCTTCAAGGGACCGATACAGAAGATTCTGTGAGACGCCACTGCTATCGCATCGTGGAACTAAAATCCCGTCATCCTGAGCGGACTTTACCGGCCGCCGTGTGCGTATTTCCAGTGTTTGTACCCATTGCACGCGAAATATTAAAAGGCTCGGGAGTGCGTGTAGCTACCGTGGCGGGAAATTTTCCGGCTGGTCAATTGCCCCTTTCGCTGAAGATGAAGGAAGTGGAATACGCTTTAGAGCAAGGGGCGGAAGAAATTGATTTCGTATCGTCCCGAAGGTTCATTTTGGAAAACCGATACGAAGAATTCGGAGAAGAGATTTGTGCAGCAGCCAAATTGTGCGGGCCCGTGCCGTTAAAGGTCATTCTGGAAACCGGAGAACTCTCTGATGAAGTGTTGATAAAGAGGGCAGCCAATTTGGCTATTAAAGCGGGAGCCTCGTTTCT
>JANWWQ010000094.1 GCA_025055635.1 Flavobacteriales bacterium | reverse complement strand
AGCCTACGCCTTTACGCCGGCTGGTTCTTCGGGCGATTTGCCGGTTTCTGCCGGGTCTTCCGCTCCGGTCTGGACAAATCCCAATACCCTCTTCTGGCGCGTGAACGGCAACAGTGGGCGCACGCCCTCCTCCAGCAATATTGGCACCGCTGTGAACAATAACTTTATAGGCACCACCGATGCCAATGATTTTGTTTTTGCAAGAAATAATCTGGAGGCATTCCGAATCCGAGAAGTGGGAGGGAACCAAATAGTTTCCTTTAATAGTGGGGCAGGAGGATACACAACTGGCAGTGTGGGCTCTTTGAATACGGTGATGACCATAGGTGGAGCACAGAATTCGAGTGGGGTGAGCAATCCCGTGGTTCTCATCATGGATAGGGATATTAACAATGATGCGCCGAACAATATTTTTGGTGGAATTGCCTTCGGCGAGCCGGGGTCTGCCAACCGTGCTGGCCAAACCCGCATTGAAGGCCGTCGCAGCGCGGTGGCCAACTCTTCCGGCGCCTCTGACCTGCCGACCGACCTCGTGTTTTACACCACCCCAGACGGCACCAACACCGCCCGGGACTGGATGCGGCTTTCTCATGATGGGGCCTTAGTGCTGGGAGAAAACGATAACCAAGTTGGATACGGTCCTGGACGCCTTCGGGGGACGGTGGCAGTAGGCACGGACGCCCCTGGTCAAAATTTAACTATTGATGCAGGAAATGGCACGGGTACGGGAGGTTCGGGAAATATCATATTTCGAACTGCATCACCGGCAGGCTCTTCTGGCCCTGCACTGAATACCATGACTGAAAGGGTGAGAATTACCAACCAAGGCAGAGTGGGCATCGGAACAACCAATCCGAACACCTTGGTGGATGTAGTAGGAGGAGCCAGCGGCTCCGAAACGCGGATGCTAACGCTACGATCCAACTTCGTGGCTAACAATACGGGTACGGCCATAGCCCTGATCAACTCTACGTCGGCCACGTCTAACGTGGGGGCAGAATTAGCGGCCATTACCACGGATGCCACTAACGGTGCCAGCCAACTGGTATTTCGCACCCATGGTGGTGGCGGAAGTTTTGGTGCATTGTTAGAACGCATGCGCCTGACCAACCAGGGTTTTCTGGGCATTGGCACAACAAATCCTTTAGACATGTTACATGTTGACAATTCTGCAAGTGGGGCTTCATCTGCCCGGATAGGAAGAACTTCCACACAATTTGATAATCGTCTGTTTTTCGGTGACGGATCCTTTGTGTATGTGGGCGAACAAAATGCAGATAACCGTCTTTATCTTCGGGGAAATACGATGACGATAGATATTGGTGGTAGCACAGGTGGAGCTAATGGTAGAGTCTTAACCAGCAATGGAACTACTGTATCCTGGCAGCCTCCCGTGCCGATTGGAGCCATCATCGCCTGGGTAAATCATATACCTGGCACCCCACCCCTGCCCCCCGGCTGGGTAGAATGTAACGGCGGCACCGTGAGCGACCCGGAAAGCCCTCTTAATGGACAACCCATACCGGATTTGAATAATACCCCTTCCGGTACTTTCGGCACACCCTCGGGTGGTTATTACTTAAGAGGAACCACAGGAACAACCGGTGTTACACAATCGGACAGAGCACCAGATTTTCAAATTGAACAAAGCGCAACAAATCAAGGAACGCAAGCTGGTACTGTAAGTAATGACGGTTCTACCAGCAATTACTCACCATGGCTCAGAAATTACTATCTTGATGATAGTCTTCGCTGGCGATATATAAACGGAGAAGTTCGACCGGTTACCTATACAGTTCGCTGGATAATGCGGATTAAGTAAGCCGACTTTTGATTTTTTACATCCAAGACCCACCTCCACTAAAGGCTCTAACGGGGGCCTTCTTTTTTTTCGTTGGCATGCCAACAAGGTCCCAAACAGACTACGTCCAGTTAATTGAACGCACTTGCACACCCTGCCACAATGAAAAAGAGAATCCGGGAATAACTTTTAAGTCGCTCAAAGACATTTATGACCGTAGGGCGATGGTTGAATATCTCATCAAAGAAAATATTATGCCCAAGACACACTCCGACCCAACTTACAGAACCTTTGCAAACGAAATTTACCTTTCAAATGAGGAAAAAGAAAACCTCCTTAAATTTTTAAATTCTAACAGAAGCCCCAAAAACTATAAGTTCAACTATTCAAGCGCTCACAATTATCAATCAACAAAATCCCTGGTTTTTAAAACAGATGTAGTACTTCAAGGAATTAATGATGATACTTATGCAATAATCAAAATACCGTATGAAGCTCCAAAAGATTCACTGTGGATAACCGGTTATAAAGTCCGCACATCCTCTCCAAAGGATTTTCATCATATTGGTTTGTTTTTTCTTCGTAAAGACCAGCGCAACAAAAACTTATCAGAAGGGCTCCGGGTATTCTACCATGGCTCCCAGCTTACCCAAAGCCAGGTGGATACCTTAGAACGCATTTATCAACTGATGGAGCTTATTCCAATGGGCGAGCGGTTTTTTTGGGATTGGATGGTCTTTAAAACCGAATGGCAAATAGGCGGAAACGCCTTTTTATTTCCTGAAGGCAGTGGATTCATCTTGCCCAGATCCGGGGCCTTGTTATTGAATAATGTGCATTTGCGCCCTTCACCCATGGGGAAAAAACTTCAAATTACCCTGGAGTTATTTTACGATGAAAAACCACCGCCCAATTCAAAGTATTTGTATGTGGTGGACATTGCCAACGTGCCGGGGGCACGCTTGAATCCTCCGCTCAAAATTCCTGCAGGGAAAAAACAATCGCATGTTTTATCATGCACTTTACCAGGGGATATGCTTTTGCATGCCGTGTCCCCACACATGCATTATTTAGGGAAAAAATTCGAAGCCTTTGTTGTTTCTCCAAATGGTGATACTACAAGAATTATAAGAATAAATAACTGGGATCCGGACTGGATGAAAACTTATCAATACGAGAAGCCTTTGTTGCTTGAAAAGAACTCTGTTTTTTACTGTATTGGCTATTATGACAATACTGCCGAAAATCCCAGAAATCCGAACATACCTCCAAGGGATGTGGGCAATTCAATGGTATTCAGGGAGGAAATGCTAAACATGATTATTTATTTTACGGAACCCTAGTCTTTTTTTGTAATGTAACACCCTATGGGCTCTGTACGTTTTATAGGCGGGGGTTGATTGTTCAGTGCAGCTTCCAGGCTTTCTTTAAGATAAAATTTTTCTGCTTTTCTCTTTTGAATCCCTACACTGACAAATCTATCGTCTAAAGCTCCTGAGTATACAATATATCCTCTTTGATCTATTAAAAAGTATTCGGGTGTAATTAGGGCGTTGTATTTTTTTACCCATTGATGATCTTTATCCAACACAGTGGTGACTTTTTGAATTTTTAATTTGTAATTCTTACAAAATTTTTCTACAGATCTTTTGGTTTCAAAATCTCCGGGGAAAATTATCCAAAAATCTACCTTGTCGCTGTATTTTGAGATTAATTCTGCAAATGCAGTTGCAGACTTTTTACAAATAGGGCACTCACTTGAAAAGAATGCTACGACAGAGAGTGGCTTTAATGAACTTAATAAGCCAGCAGAGTGGCTTTGTGACGTTGTATTTTGTGTATTCAGAAAAATTATAAATATTAATAAAGAAAAAATCTTTATATGCTCCAAGCAGATTTTTGCTCCCATTGAATTAAGCGTAATCCTTAGGATTCATTTAATTTTCTTGCTGAAATTTAATTTTTGACAAATTTTCGCATGATGAATTCACTTTCGCTGACAATCCGCAGCACATACACACCTGCCGGTAGCGGGCTCACGTCCAGGTGTAGGCGATTCTGATAGCTGGCCACGAGGCGGCCATCGGTGGTGAGCACATCCACGCGGAGCAAGTCCGGAAAGTTGCCGCGGATGACCAGGTAATCCTGCGCAGGATTGGGGTAGACAGAAACCTCGGCAAGGGGCAGTGTCGCTGGATCTGTGCTTTGGACAGCCTTTAATATCTCAATGGTGTGCGAGCCGGCCGGCAAATTGAGCGTGTGGCGGAGCACGCCATTTGTATCGGTGGGCACGGTGGCCACCACGTTGTTATTGAGGCGGATATGGTAGGTTCCGGGCTGCAGGTCCACGGCCAGCAGGTGCACGCTGCGGTTGCCCTGGATGCCGTTGAGGATGTGGTAATCCTTATTGATGCCGCCATCGGCGGCCAGGAAGTAAAGCGTATTTTCCCAATCGGCGCCAAGGGTATGGGGGCTTTGGAGGGCCAGGCCACCCGGCTGGGCCGGTTGCACATCGGTGCCGGTCTTGATCGTGTGCATGTACACCACTTTGCCGTCCGGTGGAAGAGTGGCCGGGCGCACCTCAATACGCCAGCTCCCGGGCGTGTAAAAATTCAGGTCCGGCTGATAGGCCGTCGGATAATTGACGCCATTCACATAGTATTCATAGCCTGGTCCTCCCACTTTCCGGGCTGTACTCTGAGTAGGCAGAAGCGTGCGTAAGGCCACGGAACCATTGCCGTTGGTGGCCGTGTAATACTGCCCGTTGTAGGTGACAATGTGCCCGGGTACTTGTGTATTCACCACCGTCCCGCTGACGGTGGGTTCGTTCACGAAATGGGCAATCCACTGGA
>JANWWQ010000093.1 GCA_025055635.1 Flavobacteriales bacterium | reverse complement strand
CGACCATTCTGATACAGAAAGATGCCCCCAAAGGCCAGCGGAAGCAGCAGAAATTCGTTGTGCAGATTGGCCAGACCTTCCAGCCAAAAAAGAGGAAGGGCCACCATCCAAACCACCTGGCGAGGGGAATAAACTAGCTTGCCCAAAATTTTCCATACTACCAAGGCTGCTATCCCATGAATGGTTTTAAGGATGAACAGGGCCCAGAAAGGATGAGAGCCGGCCATTTGGGTGATGGCGGCGTAGAGCAGCAGAAGCGGTAAACCATACACAGCGGGCGTATCCAGGTAACGCCGGCCCACAAATTGGTGCCAAAATAGATGCTCCCCTTGAAAATCACGATACACAGGTAAGCCTTTTGCCAGGGCTTCCCCATAATAGAAATAGGAGAAGAGGTCGTTGGATAAGAAAGGGGGTGTGGCAAGCGCTATCAGAGAGGCAAAAAGTGCCAGGCCACGAGGCAATTTCCCAGAGGAACCAAGTATAGAAGCGGCCGTAGCGAGGGCCAGGCCTACCAGTACAAGGGGAATGAGGATGGCTGCCTGGGGGCCACTCACGAAATTTTCATCTACCCGCAGGTGGTGGGTCCATGCAAGCCGAAGCCAGGATGCAACGGCCAAAGCAAGCAATCCACTAGTGGATAAGAGGACAGGATTTTCCAGCCGCTTTTTTAAAAGCCCAGGCATGCCCTGACGGTCCGGATTTTATCCTGGGCCAGTTGACGGGCTTTTTCTTCTCCCAGTTGTAAAATCTTTTCAATCTCATCGGGATGAGCTAACAGCTCATTAAAGCGATCCCTCTGGGGGCGAAATTTTTCCCATAGAACCTCAAAAAGAAGGCTTTTCGCCTGTCCATATCCATAGCCTCCTTGGAGATACCGCTCCCGCAAGGTTGCGATTTCTTCGGGAGAAGCTACCAAGGAATAAAGCCGGAAAACGGTGCAGGTGTCAGGATTTTTCGGGGCCTCTAAAGGGGTACTATCCGTAACGATTGACATGATGCTTTTGCGCAACTCTTTTTCCGATGCGAAAATGTTGATGGTATTGTGGTAGCTTTTGCTCATCTTTTGTCCGTCTGTGCCGGGAATTACCTTCACATGGTCCTGGATCTCGGCCTTTGGGATTGTGAACACAGGGCCGTATTGCCGATTAAATGTTTCCGCTAAATCTCTGGTTATTTCTAAATGTTGTATCTGATCTTTTCCGACGGGCACTGCTTGGGCATCAAATAAAAGAATGTCGGCAGCCATGAGCACGGGGTATGTGAATAAGCCTGCCGATACATCCGCTAAACGGCTGCTTTTTTCTTTAAAGGAGTGGGCGTTGGCCAGCATGGGGTAAGGCGCGAAGCAACCGAGATACCATGCTAGTTCGCAGACCTCAGGTATTTGACTTTGCCTGTAAAAGAAATGGGTGTCGGTATCAAAACCACAGGCTATCCAGGCGGCGGCTACAGCCCGGGTGTTGGCTTGGCGAATCTGACCGTCACGGATGGTAGTTAGGGAATGCAGATCTGCTATGAATGCGAAAGCTTGAATTTCAGGTTGACGGCTTCTTTCAATGAGGGGTTGGATGGCACCAAGGATATTTCCCAAATGGGGAGTCCCCGTACTTTGAATTCCTGTAAGGATACGCATTGCCTGGGGAGCCCAAAAATAGGGATGGGTGGGCTTTAGATTTTATCGTTCAGATTCAAAGCGCAGGGTGCGCACCAAGTCCCGTTGGCGGTCCATGTCCCGAAATGTGTGGATCACCACTCGGAACGATTGGCCGGACTGGGTAAGCATGGTACCGATGTAATGTCTGTGAGGGCCTGATTCAGAAAAAGATTTCTGAACCAGGTAAACAGGTTTTTGTTCCATGAAGAAACCAGAAAGAATCTCCCGCGCCTGACGCTCACCACAGCTTCCCGAAAAATGGGGTGTGGTTAGCTCCACTGTGGGAGAAAAGTATTGGGAAAAGGCAGCAGCATCTCCCTGTCTTAAAGCGGTCGTCATTTCCAGGATTTGGCCGTGAACAATACAGGGATACAACAAGATAAACCACCCCTTGAGCCTAATGCATGCCATATTTTCGTCTATGAGAAAAAGCAAAAAATAAGCCAATTTCACCTCGTGGTTCATATATGGTTAATGGGACGCACGCAACGGGGTTTCGTAGAGGCCGGTGTAAAGGAATATTTAAATAGGCTCCAACGCTGGCGCTGTGTGGAATGGCACGAATTAGCGGCTCCGTCCACTCCAAGTGGGGCCTCGGCCGATTATTGCCTGGAAAAGGAAGCTTCCATTTGGCTACGCCATTGGCCCGTGAAGGGGATTTGCTTTCTGTTGCATCACGATGGGAAGCCCCTAACCACGGAACAATGGACTTATAAGCTTTTTCACGCAGTGGAGACCTGGGCCCAGTGTCATTTGCTTGTAGGCGGGGCCTATGGCTTTCATCCCCAGATACGCCGTAAAGCCGACGAAGAGATCTCCCTCTCACCAATGGTTTTTAATCACCAACTGGTACGGGTGATTCTGTTGGAACAAGTCTACCGGGCTTTCTGCATCCGATATGGGGTACCCTATCACCATGGATGAGGTTAGAAAGAGGTAAAAAAGTCCTGTTTAACAGAAGCGGCGCGCGCTCTTGTGTATTTCCCAAGGAGGCCGACCTAAAGCATCGGCAATCCAACCGTCATTCTTAGGTTGGCAAAGGGCTCCACACGACAAAGGCTAGCTAGATTGCATATAAAATGCCTATTTGGAAAAATTTTTATGCCTCAGAGGGAATTTCTGCATATGATTTTTAAAGATTCAAGATTCCGTAAGATTAATCATAAAGGTATCCTCCTGAGCAGAAACGTGGACAAGCCTTCCCGACATCCCGTTCTTTAAAATCAAGGATTTCCTAAATCTTTTTATTGTTTTGCCTGAACTTCTCACACTGCTTCACTTCCAGAGACTTAAGAATTTTGCTGACGCTTTACCGTTTGATAAAATCAAAGGTGAGCCTGAGGTTAAATCTTTTCTTAGGAAATTTTAAAAATTAAGGATAAAATTTTAATATAAAATCCCTCAAAAGTGATTGAAGTCGGGGAATTTCTAAGGGTTTATTCCTTAGCCCTTCACAACTTAAGGTTCTCTTACGTGATGGCTTTTTCCGAGAAACAGTTGATTAACTATTTTAAGAGATAGCACCAAAGAGGTTGCCTTCCAAGAGCTTTTGCATAATCAGATCAAATTTTAAATTTTCCAAGGCAAAAAAGGCTCTTCCAATATTTACAAATAAGTCCATAACTGAGCTGTAAAATTATCGCCTGTCCGTGCCCAACACATTTCTCTCAGTTGCTGGAGCTTAGCGGGTGCCGGAGAGTCGTTGCACAGCAGTGCCATCAGGTCCTCCTCAGGCACGTAGGCCCAAACCCCATCGGAACAAAGCAGGAGTAAATCGCCTGGAAACACGGGCTGTAAAATATGGAATTCCGGTTGGGGAGGCCTTTTGGGGTTGGCTGTCAAGACACGCGAGAGCACGTTACTGCGGCCTGAAGCCTTGGCCTCCTCCTCGCTCACAACCCCTTTCTGAACCAAATCATTAAGGAGCGTATGATCTCTGGTGACAAAGAGAACCTGTCCTTTACGAATGTGGTAAAGCCGGCTATCCCCGCAATGGAGGGCCTGTACATGAGGCCCCTGGGCCGCGCAGGCCACTATGGTAGTGGCCATTGCAGAGCACGATGTCTGTTCAGAGGTTTTATTTATCAGGGCTTTCCATGCTGAGTGGCAGGCTCGCATCATGATGGATGGGGAAAGGGTGTTGCCAGATTGGATTTCTGCGCTCATAAACTTTGTCCAAGCCTCAGCGGCTACCAGGCTGGCAATGTCGCCACAAGGGTTACCTCCTACCCCATCACACACAGCACCAATGAATGCTTCTTTATCGGAGGATATCCAATACCGATGGGTGTCCTCATGGCGGGCACGGGGACCCTGTTCACTCAAATAAAATTCCAGGCGCCACATGATCTTCCGCTTTCCCCTAAGATTAAACTAAGTTAACTTTAAGAAGGAAGCGGCATTGGACGGGAAGCATTCTCTTCAATAAACGGCGTTTGTTTTTTGAAAGGAGCACAATAGCCTTTTCATGAGGGAAGACCTTTTCAAGCGGAACCAAACTCTTGTTGACTCGATCGGTAAAACCTGTAAGACTCTTCATAAAGTTATTCAGAAACATCCCTTTACGCAGGGAAAGACCCTCCTCTGAGTATTCCGAAGGCAATGACAACATCCCCACCAAGACAGTGGGCTCCGGGAAGCCGGAACCATTAGAAACGGCTTCCAGCGGCCGCTTTGAGAAGATGGATCCGGAATAACCAGCATCGGCAAATACTTCCATGTGTCTACCTTTTGGTTTACTGAAGTTGGCCTTCCCTTATTTGGGATGAAACAGGGCAGTTTCCACTTTTACTATTTCAAAATTCGCAGGACAGAAAAGCGCCTTTTGTTCCAAGGTCAAAAAGTTAAAACAAAAAAGTTCATCAAGGCTGCCGTTGGAGAAAATTTTTATGGGATTCATGATTTGCAAGATGCAATTGTGGGGGACGACCCCATCTAACAGGATAGCGGTGTTCTCCTCGTCCACGCACCCACCCTTACAGCTTTTCAAAAGTGGATAGAACCGTGAAGGCGTCGTCATCAATATGTCGGA
>JANWWQ010000092.1 GCA_025055635.1 Flavobacteriales bacterium | reverse complement strand
CGCCAGCGCCAGATTGAGAAGCTCACCCGCGTAAAAGCCAGCCGCGACCCAGCCCGTGTGGAAGCTGCTCTCCAGGAACTCACGCGCCGAGCGGCCGACCCGCATGCTAACCTCCTGGAAGCCGCCGTGGAAGCTGCCAGAGTGCGGGCTACTTTGGGAGAGATTTCCGAAGCCCTAGAAAAAGTATTTGGACGCTTTGAGGCATCCCATAAGCTCATCAGTGGTGTGTACGGAAAAATCATGGAAAAAAATATTCAGTTTGAGCAGGCTCGTGAGAAGGTGAGGTCCTTTGCACAAAAAGAGGGTCGCCAACCCCGTATTCTCATAGCCAAGCTAGGCCAAGACGGTCATGACCGGGGTGCTAAAGTGATCGCCACGGCCTTTGCAGACCTTGGCTTTGATGTAGATGTAGGCCCCTTGTTCCAAACTCCCGAGGAATGTGCCCGACAGGCCATGGAAAATGACGTCCATGTGGTGGGAGTTTCGTCGCTGGCCGCTGGTCATTCCACGCTTGTACCGGCCCTGATAAAGGCCTTGCACCATTATCAAAGGGGCGATATCATGGTAGTAGTGGGAGGGGTAATCCCCCGCCAGGATTATCAAGCCTTGTATGATGCCGGAGTGGCTTTTGTATTCGGACCGGGGACTCCCATTCCGGAAGCCGCTATCCAGATCCTTCAAAAGCTGGAAGAGAAACTGGGCTTGGTGTGAAGATCCTGGTTATCCGCTTCAGTTCCATCGGCGATATTTTGCTTACGACGCCGGTGCTCCGTTGTGTGGCGCAACAGATACCCCAGGCCGAATTGCATTTTGCTACCAAGGTCTCCTATGCCCTTTTGGTGGACCGCAGTCCCTACGTAACCCGTGTGCACGGATTGAATGCCGATTTTCCCGCCTTTATAAGCGGCCTGAAGAAGGAAAAATTTGACTTGATTCTAGACCTTCATGGCAGCCTACGTAGCCTTCGTGTGTGTTATTTGTTGGGGAGTCGCGTGCTGCGTTATCGCAAGCAAAACCTGCGCAAATGGATTATCGTTCACCTGAAAAGGCGTTGGTCGGTCTCCCATGTAGTAGAGCGTTACTTGGAAGCCTGTAGCCCTTTGGGAGTGCGTTATGACGGTCAAGGCCTAGACTTTCCTCTTTTGGATCAAGAGATTGAATTTACCGGTCACCTATTTCCTGAAAGCTTTTCCGCGGGATTTCTGGCCGTGACAGCGGGGGCACGTCACTTCACCAAAGCACTGCCCCCTGATAAACTGGCCGAAATCCTCAATGAGATAGGGATGCCCGTGGCTCTGTTAGGGGGTGTGGCGGAAGAGAAAACCGGAGCTCAAGTATTGCGCCTTCTTTCCGTGCCGGCGGTGAATCTCTGCGGGCGCCTTTCCCTGGGCATGAGTGCGGCGGTGCTTTGGAGGGCTCGGGCTGTGCTTGCTCACGACACCGGACTGATGCACATGGCAGCCGCCCTGCGCAAACCCATGGTGGTGGTGTGGGGCTCTACCACACCCGCCCTGGGCATGTATCCTTTGTACCCGGAAGGGGAACAGAACAAAGTGGCTTACGCCCAAATAGAAGAACTGTCCTGCCGACCCTGCAGCCGGATGGGAAGGTCCCGCTGCCCAAAGGGCCATTTTGCCTGTATGCGGCACCAAAGTCCGGCGCTTATTCGTCGCCTTCTGATGGAAAAAACAACGCTTTCAGCTCCGTAGCCTCTTCCGGTTTCATCTTGCCGGCGAGAATAAGAGCCAATTGGCGCCGGCGTAAAGCTCCCGCAAAGCGCTTTTTCTCCTCTTCGGTCTCAGGAATTACCTCCGGCACCGCTATGGGATTGCCCAATTGATCAATGGCTACAAAAGTGTATATCGCTTCGTTGCATTTGATTTTACGACCGGTCTGCTGATCTTCCACCCAGACATCTACAAACACCTCCATACTGGTGGTAAAAGCCCGCGACACCTTGGCCTGCAGGGTCACGATGTCGCCCAACCGAATAGGATGGTTGAATGACACATTATTTACTGAAGCCGTTACCACAACCCGCCTGCAGTGGCGCTGGGCAGCCACCGACGCAGCTCGGTCCATCCAAGCCATCAGCTTCCCGCCAAAAAGGTTTCCTAGCACATTGGTGTCGTTGGGCAACACGACTTCTGTCTGAATCGTCAGGCTCTCTGAGGCGGGACGAGCCTTTAGGAAAGACTTCATTTATTTCTTCGTCGGACTTTCGGGTTTTTTAGGTGTATCGGTTTTGGGGTTGTCCTTGGTGGTTCTTGGCTTTTCTGATCCAGATCCCTGATCTTGGGCACTGTCCGTTTTTGCCGCTTTTTGCTGCTGCAAAGCATTCAAGTTAATCTTGGGCTGCACAAAATCTTTATCCATCTGCAAGGAAGCCTGGAACAGGGCCTCCGCATCCTCCAACTGCCCCAGTTCAAAAGCCGCCATTCCCAAGACATTCAACGCAGCTGCCTTCAATTTTACGTTTTGCGAGCTGCCATCGCTGTAAGTGATATTGACTTTCAATGTATCCGAGGCTGCATGGGCCATAATGCTGTTGATCGTAGCCTGGCATTCCCCATAGCGCTTCAAACGGTATTGCAAAGTAGCTATACGATATTTCCGGAGCACGTTGGAGGATTTTTTCTCCAGCTGTTCATAACGATCCAAGGCATCTTTCAGCAGGCCCGTATTTTCTTCGGCCATGGCCACCACTTCCATCAGAACGGTATTATCAGGACTGGATTCTAAACGTTTCCGCCCCAGCACGACAGCCTGGGCTGGCATTCCACTGGAATAATAGAGGAACACTAAGGAATCTTCATAAGCAGTTTTATCCGGATTCAACTCTGCCAGTTGCATGAGGGCCATACGAGCCACCGCAAAATCTTCATATAGAAGGGCTTTACGGTACACAGCATGCAGAAGGTCAGGAATGGTTTTACCGGAAGGGAGTGATGTAAGCTTGGGCTCGGCTTTATTCTTATCTTTTGCTTTTCCCTGCGCTAAGGCGGAAGGAAAAATAGCGGCGGATTGCATTAAAATAGCTAGAATTCCGATGAAGTACGTCGCCCTTTTCATATTGAAAATTAAAATGGGCTGCAAATTTAGAAAGTTTCTATGGCTCATTTTTTTGGTTTATTAAGAAACAAATTTTTAGTTTTTTAAGAAACAAAAGGATTAAGGGAAATTGGGGGGTATTTTACGGCTGACTTAAGGCTCGTCAAAGCGGCTAAGCCGGCGGGCCAGTGAGGCCATGTGCAAAGCAGCCACAGCAGCTTCTGTACCTTTATTTCCATATTTGCCCCCTGCACGGGCAAGTGCTTGTTCCAAGGTATCCACAGTCAACACCCCAAAGATCACCGGCACTTCCATTTCAAGGCCTACACGAAGGATGCCTTCCGTGGCTGCCTGGCACACGTAATCAAAATGGGGCGTTTCGCCCCGGATCACACAGCCTAGACAAATGATGGCATCCACATCGGTCATTTGAGCCATGAGCTTTGCTCCGAAAGGCAATTCAAAGGCCCCTGGAACCCACTCCACCAGAATTTCGTTTTCGTCCCCTCCTCTTTTCAGAAGCTCTTCCATAGCACCCTTCAGCAGGGCTTCTGTCACCTGGCGGTTCCATGCGGCTACCAAAATCCCAACCCTCACCCCTGCAGCACTCAGCTGGCTTGCAGGAGGGACCATAGATAAATTTTGATGAGTAGTGGCCATTTAATCGTCCAGAAGGTTGGCCTTGGCCCTCGCTCTATACAAATATTTTGTAATTTCCTGACCTTCGCGTGTAGTCGGATAATCCCGCTCAATTTCACTGTACAGGGCTATTGCCTTTTTCAAATCGTTCAAATCCTCCTCCAAAGTGAGGGCAGCCTTTTTCAAAAATATAGGGGTGGTAAAGTTATTGGGCCGGCGCCGAGCAGCTTTTAGATAATATTCCACAGCTTCTTCGCTTTTATTGAGTTCCCGGTAACAGTCTCCGATGGCTCCCAAAGCCATAGAACTGACGATGACATCACTGGACGAAAATTTCTTTAAGTACCCAATGGCTTCTTCATAGCGTCCCAGGCGCAGGCAACAGATGCCTGCATAATAATGGGCCAAATTCCCCATCTCGGTGTTGCCGTACTCCTCAGCGATAGTAGCAAACCCTGTCACATCGCCCCGACCGTTCAAAGCCAGTTCAAAAGAGTCCAAGGCAAAATATTGTTCGGCCTTGAAAGCCAGATCTAAAGCTTCCTCATTACGTGGTTCCATGTACCACTTTTGGTAGGCCATCCACAGGAGGGGAATGGCGATCACAACGGCCAGAGCCCCCGTGACGACTTGCCTATGTTTCTTTACAAATTGCTCCGCCTTCTGGAGCAATTCCTTGGGATTTACTAATGAATTCGTTTCCAAGCCTTTTTGTGAAAGGGCAAAAGTAATGGTTTCCTCGGATAAGAGGTGGGCTTCGGATATTTGGCCTCCTGAAATGGATATATATACCCTATGGGCCCCTTTGAATGGATTACCAGGGGTATGGGCCGAAAGCCTCCGGTTAGTCAATTTCAGAAACCATATTGACTCCCGTTTGCAACCAGGCCGTCAGTTTAACCTTATCAGTGGACCGAATGGTTCAGGAAAAACATCCGTCCTGGACGCCCTCCATTTTCTATGTGTGGGGCGGGGCTTTTCGGCAGGTCAAGACCAGGTGTACG
>JANWWQ010000091.1 GCA_025055635.1 Flavobacteriales bacterium | reverse complement strand
ATGACTTTGGTTGATAAATTTTTAGAAGAAACGGATCTAGTAATTAGGATTCCTAACTATATTTGCCATCAAAATCTCCTGCTTATGAAAACCTATATTCCTTTAGCCCTTGTAGCCTTCGCCTGGGCCTGCTGCAAGAGCGAAACCTCCGCTCCCACCCCGGCGCCCACGGAAGCCCCGCTTTCCAACGAAGTGTATTATCCGGAAGACTACCGTTCCTGGACGCATGTGAAAAGCCTCATCCTGGAGGCGGGGCATCCGTTGTTTGAATCCTTTGGCGGTCTGCATCACATTTATGCCAATGCAAAGGCCATGGAAGGTTACCGGAACAATCACCGCTTTCCCGATGGTTCCATGATTGTGTTTGACCTTCTCCAGGATGTCCGGCAGGATAATGCCATCTCCGAGGGCGAACGCAAAGTGATTGGCGTCATGTATAAAAACACCAAAGCCTTTGCCCAGACCGGTGGCTGGGGGTTCGGCGCATTTGAAAACCAAAACGGAAAACGCAAAGAATTGGATCCCGTGACCGGATGCTTCAATTGTCACATGGCGCAGAAGGACAAAGATTACGTGTTTAGCGATTATAGGCCCTGAGTGAAAGGCCATCTCAGGTTGAGGTCCTTTTGACTAACGAAAAGTTCGTTTAAGTTCCAAAAATTTTTTGAGGCAAAGGGAAAGTTTCTTTCCCGGAGCTTTTCTATTTTTATGAAATCAAAATGGTTAGGAAAATGTATGTTTAATGCTATTTCTTATTCTAAAAATGAGATTTTTCAAGTTCTCCAACTTTTTTATTGCTGTTTCCCAGTCCGGCTTTCAATCGGTCTATCGTTACGAATGCTGAAAACTTCTTTTTAGGTAGGTATGTAAATTGCAGAAACGGAAGCATAAAGATGTCCATTCTGGAAGTGCCGGACCTATACAGGTTTGGTATTTTTCTACCTTCATAAAAACGCAGGAGATCCTCACGGGAGTGGATGATGCATTCATCGGAAGCCCCCAGGCAGAGCTATTCCCCACTGCTAACCTGGTGGAAAAATACTCTAACGGGCGCTATGTGTATGTTATGTAAATGAAACAGAAAACGAAAGTCATCTAGTAGGGTTTTACCATAGTTCATCGCCTTGACCGTCCACCGTGTATCTGAACCCACAACTTCTTATCAATAGGCATCTAGGTTTTAATACTACCGTAACAGGTTCATTTCCTAAAAAAGGTTCCTCTGCGGCCGGCATTGTGACCATTCATACGGACGGGATGGCACCCTCCTGCTTCCGGAGGGCCAACATGAGGAGGTAACTCAGGGTTGTAATCAGGGGCTCCCACCCTTGGTATAAGTATCAGGTGTTGTACGCATGATTTAATTATAAACCTGCTTACCGCATTGCTCATAATAGGCGATGGGTAATGTAGAGTACCTTTTGGAGGAAAAATGGGAAAAATGAAAATATATAAAAACATTAAAATTTAAAAATTATGAATGTCCTAGTTTAAATAAAACTATTGAGCTTTGTAGAGAAAATTTTTTCTATTATTTAAAACCTGTGTCCCACAATCAAAATTCTTCTGACATTTCCCCTTCTCTAAACCAGAAAAATGAGAGAGGGCCCCTGGCTATTAAAATAGCCGCTGCATTGGAGAGGCTTTCGGCGGTGGTAACTCTGTTACAGGCAGAAGCCGCACGCCGGTATGGGCTGAGTCCATTACAGGCTCGATGCCTCCTTCTCCTTGCACAACTGGCACCACAAGAAGGCACACTTACCCATTTGGCGCATGAGTTTGGCCTCAGCAAGGCCACGTTGAGTGAAAGCCTTAAAGTGCTGGAAAAAAAGCAACTCATCAGCAGGCGCCCTATGCCGAACGATAGACGCTGCGAGACTTTAGTCCTCAGCTCCAAAGGCAAAGCGCTGGTACTGGCGCTCCAAAATCGCCTGGATCCTTTGCTGGAGGTGCTCTCTAAGCGTCCCCATAAGTCCTCTTTGGTGGTTTGGCAAGAACTCCTCCACTTAATCTATACCCTTCACCGTGTGGGCATTATCACAGTGATCCGCATGTGTTTCAGTTGCATGCATTATGAAGCCAAGTCAGAGGGCCATTTCTGTAGGTTAATGAACAAACCTTTGAATGCTGAGGAATTGCAACTGGATTGTCCGGAACACCAGCAAATCCCCCTTTCATCCCAAAATAAGGATACGCCGGTAAGCTGAATTAGTTCTGAACAAGCAACTTTGCCACTTGTGTAGAGCGGCCATCCTCCGCTGAGGCAAAGATGATATAAACGCCCGTTGAAGCCCGTTGGCCGTTAAAATTTCGGCCATCCCAGGTGGCCGTCCCCCCATTCGCTACTGTCTGATAAATCAGATGACCGGCACTGTCTGTGATTTTCACTTCTGCATCGCGGGCCAAGCCGGTGATTACAATGTTGCCTGAATAATCCGGCTTCACAGGGTTAGGAACCACCCGTACCGTGCCAAACTCTGTGGGATGAGCCTCCGTGGCATCGGTCAGATACATCATCACACCCTTGTCCGTGCCCACGTATACCTTGCCCGTGGGCCGATCCACTGCAACAGATAAAAGATTATCGCTGAGAAGGGGGCTATTTTTTGTAGTGAAATTTTGAAGGATTCGGTAACCATCCGGAGCCACCAGGAATAAACCAGCGTTGGAAGTGCTCATCCATTTTCGATTCCCTCCGTCATAAGCAATACCTGTGATATTGTTGCCTCCTAAAAGGATTTCATTGAATCCATCGGGGGAGCGTACCACAGGTTGCACGGCGTCGTAGTTACAATTCCCAAACACACAAGAAGGTGTATAAATGATGGCAAAGCCTGACGAAGTGGCCACCCACAACTCGCCGTCTCTGTCAAAGCAAAGATCATTAATGTCCAGGGTGGGAAGTTTCCCCTGTCCAGGGGCTGTAGTAAGCAGGCGGGCCTGAACGATGGATTGGTAGTTATCATGGCGTAAGGCCAGAATACCTTTATTGCGCACTACGCACCAGATATGACCTTCCGGGGATATCCGCAGCTTAGTAATCACATCGTTAGGTCCAAGATATCCGGGGACATTTAAATTCACCCATTGGCCGTCCGGGCGTCGTACGGCGAAAGGTGGCACCGTGAAGGACTGGGCGACCCACAGAGCACCCTGGTCATCCACTGCCACGGCCCCACACATATAGCTTCCGAATACGTTGTCGGTTTTTATCACATTTCCAGTATTGGTACCATCCCAAATTTGAGCAAGTTGGTAATTTTTAATTTCCATTACTCCACCACCATAAATAGCCACGTAAGCTGTGTTAGTGGTAGGATCATAGTCCAAAGCAGTAAAGTCGCTATAGCCTTGGAGGGCACTTTGATATATCTCGTTGAATTTATACCATGCCCAACCGTCGCTGCAAGAAGCTCCGTCTACCCTGTAAAGCTTACCGCCGCCGGCGTTCATGCCACCGGAGACCATGAAAAATCGGTTTTGATGGGCACGCATTTCAACGGCTAAATTGGAGGTGGGCCCATCGGGAACAAGTATCTCGCGTTTTTTGAAATCAAATAATCGGAACAATCCATAATAAGCATCGGCCAACCAACCCTTACCCTCAGCATCTGTGATAATGGCCACACAGCGATCAAATAGATACTCTGTAGTGTTGTAATGTATTGTATTGTTTTCATTCTGGATAAGAATAGTGCCATGTATATTGCCGTTCCTGGGCCAGATGCGGCTCAGCCGTCCGTGTGATACGGTCATGTCCTGCATGGCTCTGTGACTGGTGTCTTGGTATTTTTCAATGTACAAGCCGTTCGCAATAGCATAAAGCGTGTCAGCGTTGGCATGGTTCAAAGTCAGCAGGCCTGAAAAATTGGCCAAGACCGTATCTTTCCAGTTCACTACTCGGTTAAATGCGCCCTCGGGCAAGCCGCTCACCAGGGTCCATTTTGTAAAATCTTCCAGGAGGCCAGATCCCAGTACAAATCGATACAGCCCTCGGCCGCTGGCTGCAAAAACCTCATTTCCCCGGAAGGCAATGTCATACACGGGTACCTCACTCACAGAAGGTCCAGTAAAGCGTACAGAGGAGAGAATAATTTCACGTTCCAGGTCCAGCCGGAGTAAGCCAAAACCACATGAAAGCCAGGCTTCGGTACCACGCAAAGTGATGCGGTGTATACGTTTATCAGCGATAGAGGTGTTGAGCACGAGGGCGTTGATATTCACTACGCGGCCTTGTTTCATCAGATCAATGTTGCCATTTTCATAACCTATCACCAGGCATTTCAAAGGAGGGCAATAAGCCAAAGCACGGGGGTTCACGTCGCTAAGTCCCTCTGTACGGGAATAACGCAGTTGAGAATAAATATCAGATTTTAGGACGCTGAAAAGGCCGGAACCGGCGGCACAAAATATCTTATCCTCGGTTTCCGCCACCGCCATACCTTGCCAGAAAGGCAGCAGACTTCGCCACTGGTACAGCTCAACGTCCAGTTGCGCCCGGCCCCACTGACACAGGCTGAGTGAAGCTCCTAGATATGTGCAAAGAACCCGTAAGTGTTTCACAGTGAAGCAAAGGTACATCAAGCAATGCCGGGAAGGGATAAGTCTTTTTTATTTAATCATCAAAAGATGGAAAAATCTAGTTTTTGTGCTTAACTTTTTCTATAATGTACTTTATTTAACAATGCGGAAGATACTAATCTTACCTTTATTCAAAATAGAGGAAA
>JANWWQ010000090.1 GCA_025055635.1 Flavobacteriales bacterium | reverse complement strand
GCAATTCCTGCAGTCGCTCTTCAGGATTTTCTGGCGAATTGGGACCAGAGCAAGAAGCCATCAGTAGCGCGGCTAATACGAATAGACGATCAAGGCTTTGAATTTTCTTGGGGTTCATGGCTTGACAAAGACATTAAGATTTCCGGTCAAGTAGCGGTAGGCGGTGTGGAGCATCAGCAGCTGCAACTGAGCCTGGAGCACGGCCCGCCGTGCGGCCCGATACTGGGCATCGGTTTGCGTGAGTTCAAAGCTGGTGAGTAGGCCCTCGCGGTACTTGAGCCGCTGAGTGTGACGGATGTCTTCCTGGAGTTGGAGGTTTTTTCGGGCTTGTTGAAGGCTTTCCAAGGCCAGGCGGTACTGAATTTTCAGGATGCGCGCCTGCGCCTCCAACGCGGCGGCCGTGCTCGCTTCCTGAAGGCGGGCATTTTCGGTTTGTATCTTAGCCAACCTGTAGCCCGCCAAGCGGTTAAAAGAGGAAAAAAGAGGAATGCTGAGGCCCAGTCCCCACACTGTACCTGAAGCAAAATAGCGGCTGTCGCCACTGAAGAGAACGGGCCGCTTTTTATCGTTGCTAAAGCCCCCATATCCCCAGTTAAAAAATGTATTGAGCGAAGGGAAAAAGCGGGCAAATTCGGCCTTTTCGTTGAGGCTCAAGGCCTTTGTGTTCAGACGTAGGATTTTCATTTCAAGAGTTTTTCCAAGGTCGGGCGACAGGGTATCCTCCAGAATCTCCCTATGGGGCAATTTAGCTACAAGGCCCTCCAGGCTGTCGCTGAGCAGAAGCTTTTCCTGAAGGGGCCGATGGAGAAGGGTTTTAAGATTGAGCATCACCGATTCGTAGGCCGCTTCCAACCGCCGGTGGGCCAGCGTGAGCGTGTCAGCCGCAAATTGTACCAGCCTTTTATCCTGCAATTCCCGGAAACCCTTGGCCACATATTCCGATGTTTCCAGAGCGATTTTCTGGGCATCGGCCATATCTTCTTGGAGCAAGGCCAACTGACTGCGTAAAAACAAGGCTTGGAAATAATTCTCTATCACCTGGCGTACGAGCATTTGTTCTGTACGCTCGGCCTCGGTTTTCCGAATTTCCTGCAAAAGGGAAGAGGCCTTTAATCCAAATATGTAAGAGCCATCAACCAGCTTCATGGAAGCATTGACCCCGATGGTGGCCTGAAACGGAGGCGCAGCACTAACGGTTTGAAAACTCCCAGGCTGACCAAAAAACTCTCCCGGTAGCAAAAACTGCTGAGGCTGGATGTTGTATAAATAGTTACCTGTCGCACTCACCCACGGAAGACCCACACTCAAATACTGCCTAGCTTGATGACGGGCTGCCTCATGATTATTCCAGGCTATGCGCAAAACAGGGTTAGCCTCACGTACCAATTGAATGGCTTGGTGCAAGGACAAGTTGAGCTGCGAAACCAAATTACCGGAGATCAAACTGCCCAACAAAACCAGGTTACTTGTCTTCATTGGGATTGACCAAATAAGGTTTGTAGGATGGCCTTGCCTTGTGGAGTGGAGATGGCCATTAGGTGATATTTAATCAAATACTTATAGACCACGGGGAAAGAATAATTGCGCACCAGTTCTACGTCAAAAAGCAAAATACCCCGAATCAGAGCCACGTAAAAGGCGGCCGTAAGGTCTATATCCAGATCCGATACATACAGGCCCTCCTGCATTCCGCGCCGCAGGTTACTCCGTATTTGATTCAGCACAAATGATTTATGGAAGTCTTCCACCAGTTCCCACAATGCCGGATAATATTTGCGCAGCTCATACACCACGTGGGTGTTGAATTCCCGCATGCGCAGGGAAATATCCTGTACCATGTGGAAATGGGCTTCCAAAGCATTTGATGCAGTGGTCTCTGCCGCACGGGCTGTTTTCTTCTGCTCCTCCAGAAAACCCATCAGGGCCGTACGGATCAGGTTTTCCTTATCCCCAAAATGCTTGTACAAGGTCTTTTTTGAAATGCCACAAAGACGACACAAATCGTCCATGGAGACGTTGCGCAGTCCATACTTAAGGAATTGCTGGGTGGCCAGTGCAAGTATTTCTGGCGGCCTCATGGCGCTGCAAAAATAGCCACTCAGGAAACAAGGGAAACTAAGAAAAGTTTAAAAGTTTCTTAAGTTTCTAGGTTACTTTTTCGTTAATTTCAGTCGTAAACAAATTTTTCTTAAGAGGGGTTTCCCAGATGGTAGGAAAAAACGACAAAATCTCAATCCAGTCCAAGCGATAGTTCTGGCAGTGTGTCAGGTCCTTGTATGAAGATGGTTTCGCATGTTGATAAGGGGGACATTAAAGCGGAGAGGTTTGGGGATTCCGCTGAAGAATTTGAAGGAGGTTCTTCAAAACGAACTTCTGAAATAGGCTTTTGGAAAAGTCTGGCCCCGCGGGCCATTTCGCCCTTTATTGGAAAGCCAGTTGAAAGGGAAATAGTTTCCGTACGCCTCTCCCTTTGGCGACCGAAAAAGTAGGTAATGTGGGCTACAGGCTCCGGATGAATCGTTACAAAAACAGGATCCGCATCCTCCTCCCCCACCAGATTAATGAACTTATCTTCTGACTCCGGTACAAAACGCTTCACAAAGTATTCACCTGTGGCCTTCAGCCGGTATACAAAGGTGACAACCGTTTGAGGAGGGCAAGGTAAAATGGCAAAGGGGATGTCCTCAAAAAAAGTAGTCAAATCTGGTACAATCCATCGGGCAGTGCCATTGCGATTCACCACAAATACCCTCTGTCCAGGTTGAATATAGCCGATAAGCCGGCCTTTCTCGGTAAATGAAAAACGGCGTGTGTGCTCGTCAAACCACAGCGGACGCTCCCGAGGAGCTGCCTGCAGGGTACTTTTTCGGACAATTTTACGAATAGGAAGCCGTGTGAGAATCACACCTTGAGAATCCCGCCCTCTGATGGGCACCTTGTCCATATCCAGGTCAAAGACCAGCTTTTTCAGTCGGGGCTTGGGCTTAAGGTGAATGGTGAGCACTTCGGACACCCCGGGATCATGGGCCGTAAAGTACACCACCTGACTACCAGGTGTACCTCTGGTAAGGTCGTACCTTTTGTCGCGCGTAATGCCGCCCAGCCTGAAACGCTTCACTATGTAGGGCCCCTGCCGTCCATCACGAAAAATCATATGGAATACCATTTCTTTATCCCTTTCCCACAGGCATATGTACATGGCATTTTTGCCCACAAACTTTTTCTCCTCCACGCGCGTCAGGGTAAAGGTGCCTTCCGGTGTAAACACCAGCACATCGTCAATGTCCGAACAATCACACACAAAATTTCCCGTACGCATTCCATAACCCAGAAAGCCGCTTTCGGGATCATAGTACAACTTCTCATTGCGGTGCACGATTTTTTTCAGGGCCACTGTATCAAACTCCGTGATTTCTGTCAGGCGAGGCTGATTTTTTCCAAATTCTTTAAGCAGCTTTTTGAACCACTGGATGGTGTACTGGTTGATCCGACCTAGGTTTTCCTGAGTCTCAGCAATGGAGCGCTCCAGAGCAGCCAGATTTTCCTCGGCTTTCAGCACATCGTACCGGCTGATACGCTTAATACGAATTTCAGTCAATCGGGCCATGTCCTCCCGTGTCACGGGCCGATAAAATAGGCTCATGTAGGGTCGTAGCCCTTCTTCAATGGCGTCCAGGACGGCTTCCCAGGTGTCGCATTCCTCAATTCTGCGATAGATTCTCTTTTCAATAAAGATTTTTTCTAATGAGGCAAAGAGGTGGTTTTCCCGCAATTCAGCCAGGCGCAGTTGTAAGTCTTTTTCCAAAAGTTCGCGCGTGCGCTCAGCATTGTACCGTACAATATCCGAAACCCCTAAGAACACGGGCTTCCCATTGTAAATCACGCAGGCGTTAGGGGAAATGGTCACTTCACAATCAGTGAAGGCATAGAGCGCTTCAATCGTCGTATCAGGAGTAGCTCCAGGCCCCAGATGCAGGATGATTTCCACTTTCTCTGCCGTATTGTCTTCAATCTTTCTCACTTTTATTTTTCCTTTTTCTCCCGCCGCCACGATAGAATCAATCAAAGATTCGGTGGTGGTGCCGAAGGGTATCTCAGTGATGCTCAGAGTCTTATGGTCTATGATATTGATGCGCGCCCGAACACGTACGCGTCCTCCTCGCTTGCCATCATTGTATTTGGAACAATCGGCTAATCCGCCCGTGGGAAAATCTGGATACAGCTGAAACGGCTTTCCTTGCAGCACATGGATGCAAGCCTCACAGAGCTCGGCAAAGTTGTGCGGGAGAATTTTGCATGACAGCCCCACGGCTATGCCTTCCACCCCCTGAGCCAATAAGAGGGGAAAGCGCACCGGCAGGGTTACTGGCTCCTTGTTGCGCCCGTCGTAAGAAGCCTGCCATTCCGTCAGTCGGGGATGGAAAACGGCTTCCAAAGCCAGACGAGTCAGCCGTGCCTCAATGTAGCGGGGCGCGGCAGCACTATCCCCCGTAAAAATATTTCCCCAATTGCCCTGCGTGTCAATGAGCAAATCCCTTTGTCCCAGTTGCACGATGGCCTCCGTGATGGAAGCATCGCCGTGAGGGTGATACTTCATCGTATTACCCACAATATTGGCCACCTTGTTATAGCGGCCGTCCTCCAGCTCCCACATACTATGCAAAATGCGCCGCTGCACCGGCTTCAGGCCATCCTCCAGGGCCGGAACAGCCCTTTCAAGAATCACATACGAGGCATAATCCAAAAAGTAATTCTCATACATG
>JANWWQ010000008.1 GCA_025055635.1 Flavobacteriales bacterium | reverse complement strand
ACCCACATTTTGAGGGAGCGTGAGAATTTCACTACCCAGCACTATCTCCTTATCACTTTGATATTTGCCCATGAAGGAGCCGCCGACTATCAGGTTAAAACGGGTTTTCCTAAGGGCCGGAAGGAGCTCGGAAAAGTTGACTTCGGCGTCTCCCCCGCGCACGTAGCCCGGAGACCAGCTCCAGAAATTCCGCATCCGCCCTGCCAGGGCCTTTAGCTGAATGCCTTTCAGCGCATACTTGATCCGCAGTCCGTCCACAAAATTGTCAAAGCCCAAAGGACGGGCTTCGTAAGCTCTGAATATGAGGCCGTTGCCGAACTGTTCATAGAAAGAACCGGCCGTCACCTCTAGCCCTTTCCACGCATAGGCCGCATAACGGAAGGCAATGCCCTGGCCTTCAAAGCGAGGGTCAATACCCAGAAGAGGACGAGGCAAATACGCTTCGTACCGTAGCCCGGCCGAAAAACCACCTTTTTTGTACATGAGCTGCAAAAAAGAATTCATCCGCAGCCTATCTTCTACGAATTGAGCACCGCTGCCCTCGTCGCGCATATAATACCACACATCACAGCCCGCCGTCCCCGTGAGATTACCCCCGTGCTGATCTTTTTGTGAGGGAACATGCTCCTGGGCACATGTAGGATGTGTAGAAACTAAAAACCCCGTGGAAATAATAAAAATATTTTTTTTTCTTATCAATTTAAAAAATTGCATGCCCCTTAAATAATTGCATGCCCCAAAATTATGGGCTAGGATTACCAATACATTGAAGTAATATGGAAAGTCACTTTTTGGATGGTATCCGGTATCCGATGGATACTAGGATATTTTGATGAAATATCCTGATTTTGTCGGTTTTAGAGTCGGCCAATGTATAGCTATTAGCATATTGAAAAATATCACAAATTCCATGCATATAACGAGCTTGTACAAAAACTCCGAAGGGTGAAAAATAAGTGAGCCCGGCGTTGACTCCATAATCCAACTTTTGTAGATATTTATCATGCGTTTCAAAATTATCCGGTGTACCGAAAATAGTTTTATCCCAATATGAGCGGCCAGCTGGATCTTTCCTGAGCAAGGACGCTGATAAGAGCCCGCTGAGGTAAGGCCCAGCATACACTCTGAAACCCCTGAAGCCAAAGGCTATATTAAAAGGAAAACAGTCCACATAATCAGTCCTCAACCGGGAAACGTAGGAACTAGCCAACGTGTCGGCTATAGAAACGCCTGCCCCTCTTCGCGTATACATAATTTCGTGCAAAAAGCTAAGAAAGGGGTTCAGCCGCGTTTCCACATGAAGTCCCACGTGAAATCCTGATAACCAGTTCGTGTGGGAATTATTAAAAATATAGGAAATTTCCTTCCCATGGAATTTATTAAGATTATAGCCGGCGGTGATGCCGAAGAAAATCTTTCCTTTATCGCCCATGGTTTTTTTCCAGGCTTCATCTGAAAAGAGACTATCCTTCGCGGCTTTTTTATTTCCTTGGCAAATTCCAGGGTAAGCTATAAACAGAGATATTAATGAAAAATTAAATGAGAATGCTAAAATTTTAATTGTAACTTTTTTATTTTGCAATATCATAATTAGCTCTAACTATAATTAGAAGTTAATGTCCCAGAATCCTGCTGCTCTTTCCAACTCCACCAGAGCCGAAGCAAAATCAAATAAAGTCTGATAATAAGTGAGCTGCAGGTCGTTGTATGTGCGTTGGGCATTGAGCACTTCCAATAAATTGGTTTCTCCGCGCTGATAACTATAAATTTTCCCTTCCAGAATGGCTTTGGCTTCTGCCAGTAAACCTGTGTTGAACTGTTGCACCTGCTTTCGTAGGGCCTGGTATTTGAAAAAAGCCTGTGTCACCTCACTCTGAATTTCAATTTCGGCCTGATGGTATCTAGCTTCCATTTGTTGTGTGGTCAAAAAGGCAGCTTTCAGTTCGCCGGGCCGGTTGTTGGAAAATTTGAGGGGCACGCTGATGCCCACGGCAACCTGATAGAAAGAGGGTGTAGGGGCAATCACATTTCTGGTGTAGGATGCATAGGTGTTGGAGAGGCTGAGCCCCAGGTCTGGGATTCGAAGGGAACGGACCACCTGCAGGTATTTTTCGGCGACGGTTTTGTTTTGGAGCGCAGCCTTCAGGTCGGCACGCTGGCTCAGAGCGGTGGTAAGGAGTTCTGGCAAGGTAAATTGACGGTCAAAAGGATCAAAGGAACCTTCGGGTATCAGTAAAGTGTCGGATTGAGGCCGACCCATAAAAACGGCCAATTGACTCAAGGTGGATTTCCAATCGGCCTCGGCTTGATACACCTCGTTGAGAAGGGCTCCTGCTTCCAATCGGCTCTGACGAGCATCCACTTCATTGATGGCCCCCAGGCGGTAACGGAGGCTATCCGTCTCGGCCAATCTTTTCATTGTAAAATAGGAATTGTACAGTACTTCCAGGATTCGCCGGCGCTGCAAAGCCTGTAAATATTGAATGGTGGCGTCGGCCCGCAGGTTTCGCCAAAAATCCGCCAACAGATAACGGTTCAAAAGCACTTCACTTTGGGCCAGATCCAGACGGGCTTTTCTTTTTCCGCCTAACTCCAATGTCCAGGCAAGCTCTGAAGTGAACCCATTGCCCATGTTTAACCGGCGCTGGTTATTATCAAAATACCCAAAACCAATTTCTGGATCTGGCCTGATTCCAGCCGTCAAAACCCCAGCCTCGGAAAGAGGTACATTAAATTTTTCAGCCAAGAAGGAAAAATTTTTTTCAGCTATTGTGTGGATATATTCCGAGTAATTTATTTTTCTTTTGGGGAAGGACGTATCCGATTGAGACCAGATTGAATAGACCCAGAGAAAAGGGACTAGGCTTACAACTAAATATATTTCTTCCGGCCGAATTTTAGCAAATATTCTTTTCATTTTTAATGATAAATTTATTTTTATTGTTATTAATGAACTTTTATATATTTTTTCCCCATCTTTTTTCTAACATATAGTACATAGGAGGCAGAAGAAACAAGGTAATTACGGTAGAGAACATCAATCCATAAACAATTACCGTAGCCAATGGCCTCTGTACATCACTTCCTATGCCGGTGGTCAGGGAAGCCGGCAGCAATCCCAGAATGGCCACAGTAGCCGTCATCAGCACGGGCCGGAGCCTATCGCGGGCGCCAAGGATGACCGCCTGACTTAGTTCCATACCAGCTCGGCGCAGGCTATTAATATGGGAGATCATAATTACACCGTTCTGGATAGCCACGCCAAACAATGCGATAAATCCCACAGCGGAAGAGACATTCAGTGTCATGCCTCGCAGCACAAGGGCCAGCATACCGCCGCAAACGGCTAGCGGCACCACGCTCATCAGAAGCCCTGCCTGCCGAAAAGTACCAAATGCGCCGTATAACAGGACGAACATAATGGCCAGTGCCATAGGTACAATGACAGCCAGGTGCCTGTAGGCCCTTTGCTGATTTTCAAATTGACCGCCCCATACTATTTTATACCTGTCGTGATCATATTTTACTTCTTTCTCAATTTTTTCACGGGCTTCTTTTAAAAATGAACTCAGATCGCGGCCCCTTAAATTGAGCCTTACCGTCAAATGTCTCTTGTTGTTTTCCCTACAAATAGTACTCTCCCCTGTGTTGAGTTTTACTTCGCAAACCTGAGACAGAGGGATGCGGGCCCCGTCGGCATTGGTGAGCATTAGATTACCAATTTTTTCGGGTGTATTACGGCTATCTTCCCTATACCGGCAGATGATATCATAGGACTTTACACCCACAAAAATTTGGGAAACCGCTTTTCCGCCTATAGCCACTTCTATGAGTTCCGCCACATCTTCTACGTTGAGGCCATATTGAGCAATTTTTTGCCGATCTGCTATTATTTGTATTTGAGGAAGCGGTGGCTCTTGGTCAATGGCTAAATCTACAGCCCCTTTCACGGTACGAAGGGTTTTCAGTATATCCTCGGCTATGCGGCGATTTTCCCGGAAGTCATCTCCAAAGACTTTTACCACCAGTTCGCTGTGGGCCCCCGCAATCTTGTCCATGACGCCATCAATCATAGGCTGGCTGAAAGCAATATTGTAGCCTGGCATCTTTTTATAGGTGGCGTCCAGCTCATTGATTAGATCGGCTTTGGTTTTACCGGGTTTCCATTGGTTATAAGGCTTCAGTCCAATACTGCATTCCAAGTGGGAAGGTGTCCAAGCATCGGTGCCGTCGTCGTTGCGGCCAGCCTGTACCATCATGTAGGTAACCTCGTCAAATTGTAAAGTAACGCGCCGCAGTTCATTACTCATCTCTTTGGCTTTTTCTAGGGTGATTCCCGGCGGCAACGAAACCTGCAACCAAATGGAACCTTCGTCCAAAGGAGGTAAAAAATCCTTACCTACTAAATAGGTACACAAGCCGGCGCCTGCTAATATTGAAGAATAGGGTATCAGTGCCTTACGAGGATTCGAGATTATTTTTTCCATTCTTTTTTGATAAAGAGTCTTTAACTTATCCAGAAATCGGTTATGAAAAACTTTCTGAGGTTTTTGATAGACCTGAAAAGCCATTCCAGGGATGAGAAAAAGGGCCACTAAAAGGGCGCCAAATAAAGCGTACCCCACAGTGAAGGCCATGGGAGTAAATAATTTGCGCTCCACGCGCTCAAAGGCAAATAAGGGTAAGTAAGCCGTAATGATGATAACAGTGGCGAAAAAAATCGGTCGGGCTACTTCTTTAATCCGTTTTACCACCGACGCTTCCGTGAGATGAAGGCCCTCATCCTCCTCCCTCAACTTCAGAATGCTTTCTAGCATGACGATGGAACCATCCACAATAATTCCGAAATCAATCGCCCCAAGTGAAAGGAGGTTGGCAGGAATGTCGGTAAAATGCATTAGTATAAAAGCCACTAGAAGCGAGATGGGGATAGTTACTGCCACCAGTATAGCGCTGCGCCAACTCCCCAGGAATAAAATAAGTACCACGATCACCAATCCTATCCCTTCCAAAAGCGTTTTAGTGACCGTGTGGAGAGTGGCCTCTACGAGATGGGTTCGGTCAAGAAATGGATGAATTTTTACGCCTTCCGGTAGTATTTCGTTATTCAACTCATCTATAGCTTCATGAACACCTTTCAGGACTTCCGAAGGGTTTTGGTGTTTCAACAGTAAAACGATGCCCTCAATATTGTCCTCGTAGTCCACCCCGCGTTTGTCAGAATATCCCAAGGCCCCTTTTCGTTCAAGATTGCCGTATTTTATCTTTCCCAAATCACTTAGATATATTGGTACGCCCTTAACGGATTTTACAACAATCCTTTCCATATCTTCCAGCGTGCGTACCAAACCAATACCACGTACCACATAGGCTTGGTCTCCGCGATTTACCATACTCCCCCCTGCGTTGGCATTATTTTTTTCTATTGTTTCCACCACTTCCCGAAGAGAGACGTTAAATTGTTCCATTTTTCGCGGATCCAGTTCTACTTGGTATTGGGTCGTAATACCACCAAAGTTGGTGACGTCGGCCACGCCCGGTACCTGCTTGATGCGCGGAATGATGACAAAATGCTGCAGGTCAGTGATTTCCCGCAAATCGTGGGTTTTACTTTCAATGATGTATCGGAAAATTTCGCCTGTGGGGGACGTGAGAGGATCCAGAGCAGGGGTGGCTCCGTATGGCAGCTCCAGATCGGCCAATCTTTCCTGGATGCGCGCACGCGCCCAGTAATCATCCACGCCGTCCTCAAATACGATGGTGACCATGGATAGGCCGAAGGTGCTTTTGCTCCGCATCACGTGCATACCCGGCAGACCATTAATGGCCCTTTCAATGGGTATGGTAATTTGCTGCTCCACTTCTTCGGCAGCCAGCCCCGGCACCTGCGTCACTACCTGGGAGGTAACATCCCCTATATCTGGGTAGGCTTCTATATATAACTGGTTCCAGGAATAGTATCCAAATATTCCAATTAATACAAATAATGCGGCTATAAGCCAACGTTTAGAAAGAGTGGTGCGAAAAAGTTTATTCATTGGGATTCATTAAAATATGACGAATTTTTCCCCAATACTTTCATTTACTATTGTGCTTCAAGGAGATAAAAAGCCCCCTCTGAAATGACGGTCTCTCCGGGTTGCAAACCATGGGTGATCAAAACCATGTCATCTTTAGATAACCCTGTTTCTACAAATCTTTTTACGTAAATCCTATCTTTAATTTTTAAAAAAAGATAACTTTTTTCATTATTCTGTAATAAGGCCTTGGCGGGAACGAAAATGGCTTTTATGGGGGGATTTTTGAACTTCACGGAGGCATACATACCCGGTTTCAGAAAGTGATCGTGGTTGTCGCACTCCACCAGCACCTGAATGCTGCGAGTATCTTCATCTACCACTTCGTCTATATGAAATACTTTACCCAAAAACTTTTTTCCTGGATAAGCCGCTACCGTTATTTCAGCCGAATCCTGTTCATGAACAAATCGAATATCTTTTTCCTTTACCATCCCTACCACCCATACCCGGCTGAGTTCTGCCACCTTGGCACGGGGCGGATCATCGGCTCTGATGTAGTGGCCGTTTACCACTTCGTTATCTATAACTTCCCCTGCAATAGGAGAGGTAATGACCAGCGGTTGTCCAAATACAAGCTTTTCCACATCTACACCAAAAATTTTCAAACCTGCCAGGGCGTTTTGGTATTCCTTCTCTTTCACTTGATAACGGGTTTCCGCTTCTTCTAGATCGCGTTCGGCTCCCACCCCCTTGGCTCTTAGGTCCTGCTCCCGCTTCAAAGCAAGGCGGGCTGATTCCAGTTCCGATTTTGCTTGGAAATAAATCTTTTGGGCTTCTATGAATTCTGGAGAAACAAGCTCAAACAAGGGTGTCCCGGGTTGGGTTTTCATTCCTAGCTTCAAATAAACTTTTGTTACGCGGCCGGAGAAAGGCGGGGCAATTTCCGCATACAGATTAGGAATGGCCTTCACTGTACCCGCTGTTACTAACTCCAGGTTAAAATCCTGCTCTGCGACCATGGTTTCCTTAATTTTTTCAAGGACGGAGGCTCCCTCTTCAACGATGACGGTATCGCCGCGGGCAATGATTTGAGGTGTCTCGCCCAGGTCTTTTTTACGTCCGCAGGAATTTGCGAACACGAAAGGCCATAGAAATGAAAACAAAAAAATATTTTTTTTCATCACTTATATTTTCAAATAATGTCTAATAGGGTGTTTGCTAAAGTAAAATATATCAGCAAGCCGGTTATATCTACTATCGTTGTAATAGCCGGGCTGGCTGCCACTGCGGGATCGCCTCCGAATCGTTTCACCAATAAGGGTAATGCAGCGCCGATAATCGTAGCAGAAACGACTTGAAGGGATAAGGCCAGAGAAATTGTTAAAGCAATTTCACCCAAGGAAAACTGCGAGGGAATTTCCGTTTCCCAGCTCAAAAAAAGCACATTGCCAAAAACTAACAAACCCAAACAAATTGCTAAAAAGGAGGATATACAGGTTTCTTTCCAAAGGATGTGCAGCCCATGACGGGGGGTTATCTGACCCAATGCCAAGGCTCTCACCACCACTGTTGCAGATTGGCTCTCGGCATTTCCTCCCGTATCGGCAACCATAGGCATATATAAAGCGAGTATCAACAACTTTTGAAGGGCTGCTTCGTAATGGTGTATAATTAGGCCGGAGATGATTCCAATAGCAGCTAAGTAAACCAACCATACCACGCGTTTGCGAAAATGTGAAAAAGAGGAAAGACCCAAATAGTCGAACCTCTCTGAGGCCTCCATGATGCCCATAAACTTTTGCATCTCCTCGGTATGTTCGGCCTGAATGACCTCCAGCGCTTCCTCGTGCGTGACGATACCGACCAACTGACTCTCCTTGTTCAGAACTGGAATAGCCACCAAATCGTATTTCTCAATCATCTGCGCTACTTTTTCACGCGGGTCCTCTCCTGTGACATATACAAAATCGGTATGTAGTACATCCGCTACAAATGAGTCAGGACTGGCCATAATGAGATCTTTTAGCGTAATAAAACCCAGCATTATTTGGTTGTCGTCTACGACGTAGATATAATAAATAGTTTTTTTGGAAGGTGCATCTTTGCGCACTTTAAGAATGGCTTCGGCACAGGTCATATCGCGTCGCACCGTGGCAAAATCGGTGCTCATGATACCCCCAGCTGTATCTGGGGGATAGGCGCTGAGGTGGATCACATCTTCCCGAACTTTTTTGGAAAGATAGGGCAGCAAGGCAGCCTGTTCATCCTGAGTGAGATGCTGGAAAAAATCTACCCTGATATCCGAAGGCATGTGTTCAAAAACTTCAGCGAATCTTTTCCGGGAAATGGTTCTAAAAAAATCTAATTGGCGCGCCATGGGGAATTCGGCAAAAAGGAGCCCCTGTTCCCGCAATGGAAAATGCTCCAATACAAAAAATACATGCTCATCCTGGAGTGCCTGAAGAATTTCGCCAACTTCCACGACAGGCATTTTGCGAAGGGCCGGCACCATTTCAATGATGCGGTCAATCTGCGAAAATTCTTCGGTCAGTTTTTTCAGTTCTTCTGGTTTCATGGACGATCTTCATTCTTCGTTTTTATTGCTCACCAGCCAACTGACTTCTGTGACGCCATATTCCATGGTAAGCATCCCTGCCAACTGCTCCATTTCCGTGTCATGGCGGCCAAAAGCCAAAACTTCGGCTTCAATATGGGAATACCCTGCACTGCCATTGTCGCTGCTCTTAAGCGACCGGAGCCGTAGATGCGGATCTTTTTTGAGGGCAGATATAATCATGACCCTGAGGTAATTTTCAACCTGCTCCTTACAGCGAATTCTGAAAATATAGATTAATTGCCCGTTGTCATCCTTCAGTGTGGGCATCCTGTTGAGCAGTAGGCCAAGCGGACGGAATGCCAGGTGTACCAAAACCACCAGCCCTGCCACAAAAGCAGCCTCTCCATAGAGGCCTACACCTGATAGAGCACCCACGGCTGCGGAGCACCAGATGGTGGCCGCCGTATTGAGCCCCTGTACGTTAAGGCCATCCTTCATAATGACGCCGGCTCCTAAAAACCCGATACCTGTTACAATCTGACCTATGATGCGCGTAACATCGCCCCTCAAGGAACCTTCCGTTTCTTTGGTGAGTGTAAAGGATATAAGAGTAAATGCGGCGGCGCCCAGGGAGACCAAAGTATTGGTGCGGAGGCCCGCACTTTTCTGGCGCCACTGACGTTCCAACCCCACAGCCGCTCCTAAAAGGAGGGCCACCACAATGCGTAAAACGAATTCTTGCAGCGTCATATACGGTTCCTTGACTGTGTGCCTCCACGGAGGTCACACAGCCCACAGCCGTGTGACTCTCAGAGGTGAAGGCGATGGGTTAAACTACTACAATCTGAAGCCATTTCAATTGCGGCAGCAAAGTAAAATTTAGGCCTCCGAAAATAAAATTAGAAAAATATTAAAATTAAATGAGAATTTAATTAGAGTCAACTAATGGGATGGAAATCTTAAAAAGATTCCCCGAATCCGGGTGGGATTCTACCTCTATCTTCCCTCCGTGCAACTCTACTATTTTACGACAGAGAGAGAGCCCAATCCCATGGCCGATGTTCTCCTGAGTTTGCGAGGTTCCGCGGTAAAAGGGTTCAAAAATCATCGGTACCTCTTCAGCCCTTATGGCAGGTCCATTATTTTGAAATACAATTTCTAAAACTTTTGAATGGTTATCAGATGTGCCAATTGGCCCTTTTTCATCGTTCGGAGTTTTTCTAACCCTTAATTGCAAACGGCATATATGGTCAGGAGAAAACTTGCATCCATTTTCCATTAAATTTCGGAAGGCCACCCGAAGAAGGTATTCGTTGGCTAGGACCTTCGGTTCATCCTGGATGAGGGCCTCTGCCGGGGGAGGGAACTCCACCCTGAAGCCGGGCCGGGATCGCTGGAGTTCATAGGCGGCCTCCATGAGAGTTTCATGCACAGGGATATATTTAAAATTAATACGCGTCGGATCATAACTGGCTTTAGCAAGGTCCAGCAGGTTATTCACCAAGTGTGAAAGTTTCTGGGCATCTTCCAGGATACGGGAGAGAGCCTGTTGATACTCAGCTTCCGTACGTGTTTGTGATAAAGTTAGTTCTGCTTCAGCCATCAGTGTGGCCAGGGGCGTTCGTACCTCGTGGGCCATGTGGAACACAAAATTTTTCTGGGCTTCAAAGGATTTTTCCAATCTGTCCAGCATGTCGTTAAAGGTAAGGGCCAGTTGGGCCAATTCGTCCCGTTGATTTCCAGTGTCCAACCGCAGATGAAGACTTTTTGCAGAGATTTTTTGGGCTTTAGCTATGATCTGGGCTACGGGGCTTAGAGCACGGCCAGCAAAAAATTTTCCGGTGCCGTACACTATGAGCAAAGCTAGGGACAAGGCCACCAGAAGCGTATTCCGTAGGTTGCGCAGCTTGGCCAAGCCATACTGATCATAGGCCGCAGCCGTGACTAAAAATTTCTTTTTATTGGCTAAATAGGTGAATCCGACGGCTTGATAATCATCCGCTGTAAAATTTATGTGACCATTCTGTAAAATGTTAGTGAGCATTTCTGGTGTTTCCTTCACCACATCAATATCCACAGCATCATGATACATCAAACGGAAGGTCGTATCATACACGGCTACTTCCACCTCGGGCAAGATCTGCCGATTATTTCTATAAATGTTCTGTAAAATCAAGGGATCTATTTTACCATTTACAATAAGTTGGGCCTTCGTAACAGCCTCCTTTTTCAGAAGGTTGTAAAATTCCTTTTCCCTGTTTTGGGCCGCAGTAAAATAAATGATGATGCTAAAAATAATTAATAAAACCCCCGTAAGACCCGTAAACCATAAAGTGAGCCTGTGGCGTAGCGTCATGAGTGCTGGGAAGGGATTGCATTACAATCCAAATAATACCCCACTCCGGTACGGGTTTGTATGAGTTTTTGGGAAAAATCCTTGTCCACCTTACGGCGCAAGTAGTTAATGTACACATCCACGAAGTTGGTGCCTGTGTCAAAGTGAATTCCCCACACTCTTTCGGATAATTCCTTTTTAGATATAACACGGCCGGGATTTTCCAGTAAGTATTTCAGAAGGTTGAATTCCTTTGGTGTGAGGTGGATACTTTTACCTGCACGCGTCACCTGATGGGTTATTGTGTTGAGCACTAAATCGCCACAGCGCAGCTCAGGACCCGTAAGATGAGCGCGCTGACTGCGGTTTAGCAAAGCTTTAATTCGGGCCAGCAACTCCTTTAATTCAAAGGGCTTCACTAAATAATCATCCGCCCCGGCATCAAAACCCTCCACCTTATCGTCTGTAGTGCCTAAAGCTGTGAGCATGAGTATAGGAAGATGGGGGAATGCCTTGCGAACCTCCCTGCAAAATTCAAGACCATTGACTTCCGGCATTAAAATGTCCGTTATTAAAAGATCATACTTTTTATTACGCATCATGAGGGAACCCATTTGAGCATCGGAGGACCATTCCACTGAATAACCGGCCTCGGTAAGGCTGCGGATGAGCAGGGAGGCCATCCGGCGGTCATCCTCTACTATCAAAATATGCATCCCCGACAAATTTAAGATATGGCGCTAAAGCGGGGATACTTTAATATAGTATTTACAGATCCAAAATTATCTCCCTTGAATAATTTTTATTATGCCATTTTAATTTAAATAAAAAAGGATGAATCATAACTAAATACAAAGTTCACTTAATAATTTTTACGCCCGGAAATTTATTCTTATCAAAAACGAAATAGGAATCTGAAATATCGGGATTGCTTTCCATGTTTTTAATATTGTACGTGTAGTCGGATCCGTTCTTTCCGCGAATAAGAGCGCGCTGCACAAATAGCTTGCCTTCGTCAATGTAGAGGCGGATGATGGAATAATCTTTTTTCTTGGGCTCCAGAGGATATAGATCCACTACTTTTAGATTAGGCATAGATTTATCCTCTTCATTCAATCTGAACTTAAAGCCTTTTTCATAAATAGTAAGTATTTTCTCAGGCGTGATACTTTCTTCGTCTAATTCATCCACAGCTTGAACCTGGGCTTCGTTGCTGGCTTTCTGATATGTATAGATATTCTTTCCGTCGCAGAATATTTCCTGACCATCAAATTTGAGATGGTACTTGTTGCCCTTAACAGTAAGCACACCTTCCTTAGTTTGAGTGATATTTTGTTCTCTGTTATTAAGCACGAAAGTGAAATTGAGCTTATACGACTTTAAGGATTTGGTTTTGTTAGAAAGCTTATCTAAAAGGTCTTTGGCCCTCTTATCGCTCTGAGCCTTGAGTTCTAGCATGGCGTTGGTAGCCATGGAGAAAACAATGGCTGGCAGGAGAAGAACTTTAAAAACTTTAGTCATTGAACACAATTTATGTAGAAAAATTTTTCAAATACTGTTCCAAAGTTTCTAGGTCTTGGATAAGGACTTTGCGGGTTTTTGATCCTTCGTTGGGCCCGACGATCCCGAATTTTTCCAGTTCATCCATGATACGTCCAGCTCTGCTGTAGCCAAGGCGCATGCGGCGCTGCAGCATGGAAGTGCTCCCTTGCTGAGTCATAACCACGATGCGGGCAGCTTCTTCAAAGAGGGGATCCCGACGCCCGGCGTCAAACTCCATGCCTCCCCCTTCGTCAGGGGCTTCTATCGGGGCTTCCGGTAGTTCAAATGCAGTGGGATAACCCGGTTGCCTTGCTATAAAGTCACACAGGCGTTCCACTTCGGTAGTGTCCACAAAAGCACACTGCAGGCGTACCAGTTCGCTACCCAGGGAGAGGAGCATATCACCACGACCCACCAGCTGATCGGCGCCTGCTGCGTCCAAAATGGTGCGTGAATCCACTTTTGCAGACACCCGAAAAGCAATGCGTGCAGGAAAGTTGGCCTTGATAGTGCCGGTGATGATGTTTACGGACGGCCTCTGAGTGGCTATAATTAGATGAATCCCCACGGCCCGAGCGAGTTGAGCCAATCGGGCCAAGGGCATTTCCACTTCCTTACCGGCCGTCATGATGAGGTCGGCAAACTCATCAATCACCAGGACGATGTATGGCAAATAGCGATGACCGGCCTTAGGATTGAGTCGGCGAGCTATAAACCGGCTGTTGTACTCATTGATGGTGCGGACCCCAGCGTTTTTCAGAAGGTCATAGCGCCTGTCCATTTCCACACACAAGGATTGCAAAGTGTGTATCACTTTCTTGGTATCAGTGATGATGGGCTCTTCAGCGTCCGGGAGCTTAGCCAGGTAGTGGCGCTCTAACTTTTGGTAGAGCGTGAGCTCCACTTTTTTCGGATCTACCAGCACGAGTTTGAGCTCCGAAGGGTGTTTTTTATACAACAGAGAAACCAGGATGGCATTGATCCCCACCGATTTGCCTTGGCCTGTGGCCCCAGCTATGAGCAGGTGAGGCATTTTCGTAAGGTCGGCCACGTAAGTTTCGTTGGAGATGGTTTTGCCGAGCGCAATCGGCAGATCCGCTGTGCTGTTTTTGTACTTGTCGCTCTCAAGTACTGATTTCATAGAAACCACCTCAGGGTTTTGGTTAGGCACCTCAATACCTATGGTGCCTTTACCGGGAATGGGGGCTATGATTCGAATGCCGAAGGCCGCCAGAGATAGCGCAATATCGTCCTCTAAGCTTTTGATGCGGGAAATACGTATGCCGGCAGCAGGTACAATTTCATAGAGGGTCACGGTGGGCCCAATGGTAGCCTTTATGTGTTCAATGGGAATGTTGTAGTTCGCAAGAGCCTTGACAATCCGATCCTTATTGGCCTCCAACTCCTCTTTTGTAATACGCACCTGACCAGATCCATGTTCGGTAAGCAGGTCCGTATTAGGCATCACATAATCAGGTAACTCCCGCCGGGGGTCATATGGTTCCAACACGGGGGGCACACCTTCGCCGGAGGAGGGAGAGTTGCCTTCCGAAGCCCCCCCTACCTTTGGCTCTTCAGGAGGCATTTCCACCTCAAAGCTGGGACCTTCCTGGGCCGAATGATCCTTAGTAGCATTGGTTCCCACCCATTCAACTTCAAGAACTTGGTTGGCTTGCGCGTCAGAATGATGAGAGCTCGCGCTGCTGTCAACAGGATTTTCTAGATGAACCGAGGAGGAGCCCGGCGCAGGTACGTCTGGGCTCTTTTCATAAACAGGGAATTCAAAATCCTCAGGTAGAGCATTGTGCAGACCTTCTGGCGGGGGAAGAATAGCGGTAGGCCTTGGATCTGAGTGCGCAGTTTCGGAAGGAGAAATCCCCCTCTCTAAGGCTTCCCGCTCAGGAGAATCAGGGTTCTGATTTTCAGCTCTAAGTCGCCGTGTGAAAAGCCTCTGAACCCAGAAACCCATCCTAAAAAATCCTACATTCAAAGCCACTAGTAAAAAGAGACCTGCAGATACGGCCAGGAGCAACAGAACCCCCGGCTTGCCCAGGTTGTTCTCAAAGTATGTAGCTGCTCCGTATCCAAAAAGTCCGCCCAATACGTCAAAGCGGCTGCCATAGGTCAGAAAACCCAATAACAGGTTTACCCAAAAAAATAAAAAAGCCGCCCAACCGATGTACTTCCACGCCGACCAGGTACGGATTTCCCACAACAGATAAAGCCCCAGCAAAAACAAACCTGGTATCCAAAACAGTATTCCCACCCCGAAGTGAGACACCAGGAAGGCCCCCGTGAGGGCCCCCCAGCGCCCCATCAAATTGCGGTATTCGGTACACTGGCGACAACCCCTTGTCTGGGCCACGGCCTCGTCGTAGGGATAGGTGAAAAAGAAGGATACACAGCTTAACAAAATAAACACCGCCAAGGCCAGCAATAAGAGGCCCGTGGCTTTACGGGTTTTAGGATCTGTCAAAAATTTTTTAATATTTTTCCAAGTTACTGTGGATCCTTTTGATCCGGCAGCGCCTTTTTCCTTGCGGGACGGGGTCACGGATGGTTTCTTTTTCTCCGCTGCCATTTACATAATTTTTTTAATTCAATTCACATTATCAAAACCAAAATTAATTGGACTTCCCTTGTGAAACTATAAAAGCTCTTCCCCGCTTTATGAACAAAACCATCTGAAAAGCGGGGGTTAGGATGTGATTAATTTTTTAGCAAGTCGGTCCATTTGCTCGAAAAGGCACCATCTACTTTGGCCATGGCATTCACAAAATCGGCTATTTCGCTTTTGGGAGCGTCTTTGCACATTGCGAGCAATTCATCGCGCTTTGCATTGAGGAATATCTGAAGCAGGACTCCATTAGGCCTCTGGCGGAACACGTTATCCATCAGCTTGGCAGCTTCCAAGGCCTTCCTACGTGTGTTCTCAAAATCATTGTAAAACTGATCCAGCCCGTTGCGATGGTATTCATACATAAATTTTCTGTAGTCCTTAAAAGCGGCGTTTAGCATATCTTCCACCATCCAGTACCGGTTGCGGAAATTTTCCTGAGCTCTCCACCCCGGGGCATCGGAACCCTGCGCATTGAGTACTACGTTCTGGGCTTTTTTGAAATAAGGGGTACCCCCTTCCAGAGAAAAAGAATCATAGTCAAGGCCTAAAATGTAATAAGCATAAAAGGCAAGAACCCCTGTCAAATTAGAAAGATAAGCCTGCTCACTGTACTCCATAAACTGAAAGGGCACGTATGTAAATACAAAATCTTGATCCTGAATATTAAGCAGTGGGGTATAATAAGTAGAGCCATACACAGGCCGGCGGGCCGACACCTGTAAAGAGGCTTTGTAAGTGTCATTGCCGCGGTTTTCTAGAACATTGATGAAAAAACTACACTCTATGCGCTCTTCTGGCTGAAAAACATCGGTAGTCCAGCGGGTATTATTGATAAAATCCCTCACGGATTTTTCCAATTCCTTAAACACATTGGGATCCACATTGGTGATGGCGGTGTACTGAACTTTGACGTCAGCGCGGAGTTCCTGGGCCTGCACGCCAGCTAAAGTCAGTGCCCAAATCCCACATCCCGCAAAAAAAATCCAGAAACTAGGAAAGGTTTTCCGAACCCGCATGCAACTTCCTAAGATATATTTCTCCCACATGCTTAACGATTTGGGCTGCTACTTTATTTTTTGATTGAAGGGGAATTTCGGTGAGGGATCCCCTACGATCAACCAACCACACATGATTGGTGTGAAGGCCAAAACCAGCGCCTTCTTCCTGAACACAGTTAGCTACCACCAGATCCAGGTTTTTCTGGATCAATTTGTGCCGGGCTTGCTTGGGAGGGTTTTCGCTCTCCAAGGCAAATCCGACAACAAGCTGTTTTTCAGAGGCTTGGGTCGCCATGTAGGCCACTATGTCGGGATTGAAAGCAATGGGTAGAGCAGCTGGCAGGTGTTCCTTCTTCAGTTTTCTTTCCGAGGGATTTGGGAAATAAAAATCGCTCACGGCCGCCGCTCCTACGAAAATGTCCCACTCCCCTTGCACATTCTTACAAGCCTCCTCCATTTCCCGGGCTGTAGTGACCCATGTAATCTGACAATCGTGAGGGGGACGAAGAGCGGTGGGGCCACATATAAGATGGACCCGAGCCCCACAATTACGGAAAGCGTGCGCCAGGGAGAATGCCATTTTTCCAGTGGAAGCATTAGACACAAAGCGTACGGCGTCTAAATACTCTCGCGTGGGCCCAGCTGTAATGAGCACGCGCACATCCCTTAAGGAAGGCAAGCCGTCCATGAAGCACTCCAATCGGTCAAAGATGAAATCTGGTTCGGCCATACGTCCTTGGCCGGTCTCACCACTGGCCAAGGGCCCGTAATCGGCGGGCAGAATGCGCACGCCCAGGGATTCTAACTTTTGCATGTTTTCCCGATTGGGACCAAATGCATACATGTCGCTGTCCATAGCCGGTGCGACAAACACCGGTACCCGGGCCGATTGCAATACCGCAAGCAACAGATTATCACACAATCCACAGGCCCATTTTGCCATCGTATGCGCTGTCAGGGGAGCTACCACGATTAAATCTACGTCCTGCGCCAGGTGTACATGGTTGTGCCATTTACCGGTTTTTTGATCATATAATTCGCTTAGGACGGGCCTGCCCGATAAGGCTGCCCAGGTAACAGGCCCCACGAAACGAAGAGCTTCCTGGGTGGCTATCACCTGCACAGAATATCCTTGCTGTACTAGCAGGCGCAATAAATAAACGGATTTGTAGGCTGCAATGCCGCCGCAGACACCCAACACCACACGGCCGGCGGACATGCCAGCGATCAGTTCAACGAAGGTTCGCCAGTACCTTCTTCAGTAGGCTCCTGGAAAATGAGCTTGTCCTCAATAAATTCCTGAGTGGCCAAAGCCGCCGGCTTGGGCATTCTTTCATAATAACGGGAAAACTCAATTTGCTCCCGGTTTTCCGTTATCTCCTCTAGGCTATCGGTGAAAGAGGCGAACTCTTCCAGCTTGGCAGCGATTTCTTCTTTCAGACTACGCTGAATCTGATCAGCCCGTTTGGCAATAATGGCCACTGACATATACAGATTCCCCGTCTTTTCGCGCAGCTGGTTTACATCTCGGGTAATGGTGGTTACGGGAGCCGTAGTTTTCTTGTTCATGGGATTCGGAGCTCAGTTTTTTTTGAAGTGGTTTTCAAGTAATTTAAAGCTGATTTGTATATGTAATTGGCCTCTGGAATAAAACGAGACCCCGGAAATTTTTCCGCAAAAGTATGATAAAATTTCACTACCTCCTCAAACCTTTCGGCCTTTTTTTGTTCCACACTTTTCTGAGCATATAGATGGGCACTCTTAAGTACGTAGAAATGCGCCTCTTCCTGGTATCGGCTGTCAGGAAAATCTTTCAGAAAGTTTTTTAAAGCCACAATAGCCGCCTGGTAGTACTCCATGTTAAAGTAGAGGATGGCTGCCCTATAATACTTTTTTTCCAGCTTACCGCGCAGCTCATCTATCAGAGCATTACACTCTGTTATGCGGTTGCTTTTGGGGTAGCGGTTTATGAAATACTGAAGTTCTTGTATGGCTTTTTGCGTGCTGGAGGCATCTAAATCATAACGGGGGGATAGTAAATACAGAGAGTATGCCGACATGAATGCAGCATCTTCAGCAAATCCACTGGTCGGAAATGTACCCAGAAAATTTTCGAAGTAATACTGCGCGGTTTCATAATCTTTAATACCGAAATGGCAGCGCGCGTAGTAATAGTAAAACTTTTCAGCTTCTGAAGTGCCACGGGTGATAGTAAGCAATTCTTCAATCAGGGGAAGGGCCCTTTTGTAATCTTCTTTCTGATAAAGCTTTAAGGCAACCTGGCGCTTTAACTTGTAATCGGGCGATTTCAGAGCCTTTTGATATTCGCTGCACCCGGTGCCCTCTAACACTAAAACCAGATTAAGAGCACATAAAAGTTTTTGGTTATTAAATAAATTAACCGTTCTGATAGACTGCAATTGCACGCCTGGGCGATTAAACTAATTTTGGGGCAAAATTAACCAAACCTTAAACCAATATGGGAGATGTCTTTGATAAAGTTCGCCGGGGTATGGGGCCTATAGGCCAATACTATGAAGTCGCCCACGGTTATTTTTCCTTTCCAAAACTCACCGGGGACATTGGTAACCGGATGTACTTCCGTGGCAAGGAAGTGTTGGTCTGGAGCCTGAACAATTACCTCGGCCTGGCCAACCACCCCGAAGTGCGCCGTGTGGATGCCGAAGCCGCTGCTCGCTATGGTTTGGCTTATCCGATGGGGGCCCGTATGCTCACCGGAGAGAGCGATCAGCATGAAGAGCTGGAGCAAGGATTGGCCCGTTTGGTAGGCAAGCCCGCCGGCATGCTACTAAACTATGGCTACCAAGGCTGTATGAGCGTATTGGACGCCCTTACTGACCGACACGACGTGGTAGTGTACGACGCCGAATGCCATGCGTGCATTGTGGATGGGGTGCGCTTGCATCCGGGGCACCGATTCGTGTTCCGCCACAACGATATAGACAGTCTGCGCAAGCAACTGGAACGCGCGACCCGCCTCACGGAAAAAACAGGAGGCGGTATCCTGGTAATTACAGAAGGTGTATTCGGCATGACGGGCGAGCAAGGCCGCATTGCTGATATTGTGGCATTAAAAAAGGAATTTAACTTCAGGCTCTTCGTGGATGATGCCCATGGTATTGGAACCTTAGGCCCAAACGGCGGAGGTGCTGTGGAAGAACAAGGAGCTATCGACGGTGTGGATATCATTTTTGGCACTTTCGCTAAATCATTTGCCCTCATTGGGGCCTGGGTGGCAGGGGAACCGGACGTGATCACCTGGCTGAAGTATAACACCCGCTCTCAGATTTATGCCAAGACTCTTCCCATGCCCATTGTGGTTGGGGCCCTGAAAAGACTTGAACTGATCAACAACCATCCCGAGTTGCGGGAGAAGCTTTGGACTATCACCAGGACCTTGCAAAATGGCCTCCGAGAGGCTGGTTTTGATCTCGGTAAAACCAACAGTTGTGTGACACCTGTAATGATGCATGGCGGTGTGGCCGAGGCCTCTAATCTGGTGGTGGACCTTCGCGAGAATTACGGAATTTTCTGCTCCATGGTGGTATATCCCGTCATCCCAAAAGGCATGATCCTTTTGCGACTTATTCCTACCGCTGTGCACACAATTGAAGACGTGGAGTACACTATTCGGGTTTTCAAGGAGGTGCGCCAGAAGCTGGCTGAGGGGCGCTACGACCGAGTTAATAATGCCTCTCTGTTGAGGGAGCTAGAAGCTCAAAAAGCCACAGCGATAGATTAATTTTGTAATACAGGAACACGGGGCACACCTGCCAGTTTATGGGGCGCACTGAGGTTGATCCTTCCCTATTATACGTTCCTAAAGAGGAGACTTTGGAGGTCGCCCCTCGATTTCAGGCCCTCAGAATTGGTATTCCTCGGGAGACTTCGTTTCAGGAAAATCGCGTCCCGTTGGTCCCTCAAGATGTGGCCCGTCTGGTCAGTTTAGGGCATGAGATTGTAGTGGAGACGGCGGCGGGACAGGCCGCCCATTTTCAGGACCGAGACTTTAGCGAAGCCGGAGCGCGTATTGCCTTTAGTGCAGAGGAAATTTTTCGTTGCGACATGGTTCTCAAGGTGTCGCCTCCCACCCACGCGGAGCTATCCCTCTTGAAGCCCGGCCAACTCATCATCAGTGCGGTTCAATTAGGAAACCACTACGCCGATATCCTCCAGGAGCTTATTAAGCGTAAGGTATCCGCTGTGGCCATCAATTTCATCAAGGATGACGACGATGTATATCCCATTGTGCGCAGCATGAGCGAAATCGCAGGAGTCGGGGCTATCCTGGTGGCCGCAGAATACCTCAGCACGGCCAGTGGAGGAAAGGGCTTGGTCTTAGGAGGAGTCACCGGTTTACCTCCGGCCGAAGTTGTTATCATCGGGGCCGGTACGGTAGGAGAATTTGCAGCGCGGGCTGCATTAGGCCTGGGCGCCACAGTGAAAGTTTTCGACAACTCCATTCATAAACTTCGCCGCTTCCAGACCGATATCGGCCGCCGAGTGTTTACATCCGTATTGAATGAAAACGTACTACGGGAATGCTTACGTCGGGCTGATGTGGCCATTGGCTGCTTGCGACCTCGTCACGGGCGCACGCCCTGCGTGGTCCCTGAGTCTATGGTCTCAGAAATGAAGGTGGGTTCTGTGATTGTGGACATCAGTATAGACCAGGGAGGGGTCTTTGAAACATCTCGTGTCACCGACCATAACCATCCTGTGTTTCGCAAGTACGGAGTTGTTCATTACTGTGTGCCCAATATTGCCTCGCGGATGGCCCATACTGCATCCTACGCTTTGAGCTCTGTTCTAACACCCATTCTGGATAAAATGGGAGAAGTGGGAGGCTTCATTCCATACCTTAAAAAAAATAAAGGATTCCGACAAGCCGTATACATGTACAACGGCATGCTTACTAACCGCTATTTCGCCGAAATGTTTAATATGCAATACAAAGACTTGGAGCTTTTGCTACTTGCTTTATAAAGAGAAGCACTAAAAGTTCTTCATTCTGACGATTTTCCTTTTTTATTTCCGTCATCCATCATGATGTGAAGTTCCCTAAATTTTTTTGATAGAAGACTTTTACAGAATAAGGCCTTCCTTCCTGTTTTTTTTGTAATTGTTTCCAGGGCCATAGAGTGTGTCAAAAATTTCGGAGATAATTTTCACATAAGAAAGAATTAAAAATTCAAATTTAAAAAATAATACATTTTTTATTAAAATTTAGTAATATTTGAGATTTTGAAATTGAAGCCAATAAAGGGTTTTTTGCGATTATCATGACTTATTGGTTAAATATAAATATTACTTTAAAATTATTTTATCTTTTTACTATAAACATCCTTCATAACCTTATATCTATGAAAATGTGGCCAATATTTCCTTAAAACAAGCTTTTGGATTTAAACTTACAGAAACATTTGGATTTTCAAAAAATAAGGTTTACATTTAATTAAATCAAAAATTCTAACAGAATTTTAAAAATAACATTTTCAAATTATAGTTAGATAATAATTGCAGTTTACCACTGTACAAAAATATCCATTTTATTAACCTTAACAATAAAAAAATATTTTTGTACGCTGTGCGTACTTTCTTAGTTAAAGCTTGGCGCTTGTATTTCTTATTAAACTTTTTAATAACCCTTCTCTTTTTTTACTGGATTTTTCGTATTTTACTTCCCCGACCGCGATACCATGCCCTCGCCCATCGACTGCAAGTTCTGTGGGCCACCTGGTTATTGCGTACGACGGGCATCCGTTGGCGTATTTATGGTCAAGAAAATTTACCCGCACAAGGAGGTTATATAGTGGTAGCCAATCATAGTTCAGCGCTAGACATTTTATTAATGTACAAATGTATTCCTAGACCTTTTCACTTCATAGCCAAAATAGAACACGCCCGCACCCCTCTGTTTGGGGTAATGTTCGGCCATACGCATATACCTTTAAATCGTGCCAGCGCCATTCAATCCGCCAAGGCGTTGGAAAGGGCCGCAGCGGACCTCGCCCGGGGCATTCCTATCGTGATTTTTCCGGAAGGCACGATGAATAAAAGCGGCAAGGGATTGCTGCCCTTTAAAGAGGGGGCCTTTCATTTGGCCATGAAAATGGGTGTTCCCGTCGTACCTGTGGCTTTCCCTGATCATCCTCGCTTGTTACCCCGTATTTATGAATTGTTTTATCCGAAGGGGGGACCTGGGCTGTCCCGAATTTATATCGGTCCCCCCCTTTTACCTAAAGGAGGTATCCATACAGGGAAGGAATTAAAGGAAGCGGCCAGGGCCTTTATTGAAAAATGCATTTCGGAAAGCAAGCCTGACGGACTCTAGGGACTCAGCTAAAATTGTAACTTTGCTTTGTGGGCGAGGAAACACAAATTACTTCCGAACAGCTTCGCCACCTTGCGCGCTTGGCCCGGCTGGAAGTGACTCCGGCTGAGGAAAGGCAGCTTTTACAAGATATGGAAAGAATTATTGGTTTTGTGGCCAAAATTAAAGAGTTGAACTTGGAAGGATCTGAGCCCTTGATTCATCCTGTTCCCAGCTCAAGTGGCCCTCGGCAAGATACGCCTGAGCCCCCTCTACCGCGGGATGCTGTTTTAAACAATGCACCCCGGGCTGACTCAGATTATTTCCGGGTACCCAAAGTGTTGGAAAAATAATTTCAGCCACTTTTAGAAGAAATGTTCAGTCAACGCCGTCCCCGCAGTTTTAATTACAAACCCCGTTACTACTGCGAGGAAAACGATCAGGCTGAAGGCCATGCTGAGAGGATCCGCAAAGCTTACCAGGGGGAGATCGACAATTTCTCCATGCGAAGTAGGCTGGAAAATCGGCGGCTTCTGCCTCCTGTGGACAACAGCCGGGGGCAAGCCAAGCTGTTGCGCTGGTTGGTATTAACCGCAGTGGCCTTGCTGGCTTACATTATGGTTTCAGGAATAGCCTGAAGGGGCCATGCCTGATGTTATCCGACGACTGCCTGAATCGCTGGCCAATCGTATTGCAGCCGGCGAAGTAGTCCAGAGGCCAGCCTCAGTGGTGAAGGAACTGCTGGAAAATGCTGTGGACGCCGGCGCCGACCACATCTGGCTCGCCATTCGGGACGGTGGGGCCACACAAATCATGGTGGGCGATAACGGGGTGGGGATGAGCAATACGGATGCCCGCCTGTGCTTTGAACGGCATGCCACCAGCAAAATCAAAGAAGCGGATGATCTGTTTCGGATTTTGACCAAAGGATTTCGCGGGGAAGCCTTGGCCTCTATCGCCGCCGTGGCCCGCGTGGAGTTGAAAACCCGTCAACATGAAGATGAAACTGGCACCCGGGTGGTGATAGAAGGGGGCCACCTCCAAGTCCATGAATTGTGCCAGACCAGTCCGGGTACTGTGATCTCCGTAAAGAATTTGTTTTACAACACGCCTGCCCGGAGGAAATTTCTAAAATCCGAATCGGTGGAAACACGACTTATCACAGAAGAATTTACACGCGTGGCACTAGCCCACCCGGAAATTCATTTTGAATACATTTCTCAGGACAAAAGTCTGTATAATTTGCCCCGTTCTAGTTTGCTGCAACGCATACTGGCCCTATTTGGCACGGAGCAGGAGCAGCGCCTGATTCCTGTAAAGGAACACACTGAAATATTGAGGGTGCAAGGCTTTGTAGGAAAAGCCGATTGTGCGCGAAAAACCAAGGCCGACCAATATGTATTTGTCAATAACCGATACATACGCTCAGGATTGGTGGGCTATGCCGTGGAATCGGCCTATGCAGGGCTGATCTCCCCTGGCTACAAACCGACCTATTTCCTCTACTTGGAGTTGGACCCTGCCGAAATAGATGTGAACATTCATCCTTCCAAGACGGAGCTGAAGTTTGCTGATGACCGTAGCGTGTTTCACATTGTGCGAAGCGCTGTCCGCCGGGCTTTGGGTGTACATCACATGGCCTCTGCGTTTTCCTTTGATGAGGAACCAGTGGTGGCCTCAGTTATTCCGATCCTTGCAGCCGGCCAAACTCAGCCGACAGCACCGCCTTGGGACAAACCTCTCCCGTCCACAAGACAATCCGGTTTTGTGGAAAAAAACGCTCGGGGATATTTGGAGGCGCTTTATCCGGAACTTGCGAATCTTCGTAAAAAGTTAACCACAGGTCCATCCCAATCTCCTCTACCAAACCCGGAAGAGCTAGACTCCATGCCTAAGCCCCGCCTCTTAGTGTGGCGGGGTGAATACGTAGTGGCCACCACATCTTCAGGACTCATTTTGGTTCATTATCGCCGCGCTATGGAGCGGATTTTTTTTGAACAATTCCTTTACGGAGCTTACGACGATAACCGCTTATCCCAACCTTTACTATTCCCGTTGAAAGTGGGTCTTCCGCGGTCGGTGGTGAAAAGTTTTGAAGCCCAGCAGGAGTGGCTGAACAGAGCGGGTTTTAATGCCGAACTGTTAGGACCCGATCATGTGGTTGTGTACAGCCATCCGCCTGATATTCCTGAAAACCAAGTCGGCCCGTTGGTAGAAGAGTTCCTTTTGCAGTCCGAAGAGGAGGGAGGGCGTACTTTGGAAGATTACCGTTTACGCCAGGCTCTGAGATTGGCCGCATCCATGGCTCGCCATATGCAACCTTGTTCAGGAACAGAAGCAGCGGAAAGTCTTCTGGCTCGGCTTTTTTCTTGCCGGCAACCTGAAATAGCGCCTGGAGGGCAACCATGTTTTCGCCTTTGGAAGGAGGAGGATATTGTGGCCCTGCTTTCGTGACCACTCGGGTCTTTGGACCTTCGCATGAAAAGTTCACAGGTCTTGAAATGAAAAGGGGGATGGGCGATTGGGCCGAGGCAGCGGGGGTTACGCTTGAAAATAAAACCAACGGCTCAGAAAAGCGCCCTGTATCCCAAGTGTATTTTGGCCTCACGCCAGCGCAAAGGTGCATTTTTCTGAATGCCATATGCATAATACAACTCCACTTGGCCCGCCCGCGTATCCAGGGCTCCGCCAAGGCCAAAACCCACGGGCCAATCGGGCATAAAGGCCTCCGGCCGACGTTGTAGGATATACCCTCCGTTCACAAAGGCACAGGCGAAAGAATTTCCCTCTAAGCGCAGGCGGGGCTCCAGCACCGCGCAGGCGTAAGTGGCGGCAAAGAGGCTTTCCTCATTGAACCCCCGCAGATTGCGCAGACCTCCCAAGCGGAATAATTGGTTCTGGAACAGGCGACCACTAATTGCCATCCCTCCCATAAACCCAGTGCGAACCACGAATAGCTTACCTGCGGGCGCAAATGCATCGGTGCGGATCTGCCCACTCCAAAACGGTTGGCGGAAAGGCACCTCTTCATAGAGGGAATCAGGCAGCTCTCCTAAGCGAGGCATCGTCCTCCGACCAAGCGAAGTCTCAGCCTGAACAAGGACTCCGCGGGTGGGATTGAGCCGAGAATCCGATCCATCCCAAAAGCAGCCCACTTGGAATAAATCCATTAAGGCATCGTGGGCAGAGGGTAGGGTGGTCAGCCCGGCCAGGGATTTTCGGTCAATGAGCCGGCTAATGAAGCGCTGGTAACCAATGCGGACAAAGTTCTGACCGGGCAACAGGTACCGCAGACCCACTGCCAACTGGACATTTTGAAAAGAGCTGTCTTTTCGGTAGAAGTCAAACTGACCTTCAGCGCCCAGCGGAGTGTGTAGGAGATAAGGCCAGGCCAGGGCGAAGCGCAGGCTTTGGGTCTGCACGTGTAGGCGCCTCCACTCAAGGTCCACCGACTCACCGTAACCAAGGGCATGATACAAGGCTAAGCGCAGCTCCCCCATGAGAAGGAGACGGGGGTTAAAGGGGCTGGCCGGCGCCAAACCCAAGAAACCATAGACGCTGCTGGAGGGCTTGCGCTGAAGGTGCAATTGTAGCCGGGCTAAGCTGTCTAGAAAGGCCACACGCGGGGGTTGGGCCAAGGTGGCAAAGGGGAGGCGCTCCAACAGCTGGCGGGTGCGCCGGAGTGTGGCCTCTCGGTACCGGCTACCTGGCCGCAGGTCCAGGTAGGCCTCCAAAAACTGACGAGCTAGGCGGGCGTTACCAACCAATTCTAGTGTGTCCATGAGGATGAGCGGCCCTCCATCCAGGAGCCCGTGAAGGACAGTGCGATTCGCTGTGTAACCGATGGAATCAATTTCTATGCGGGCAAAGGGATAACCGCTGTTTTCTTTTTTTTCCAAGAGGGGAATAATGCATCGTGTGAATAGATGGTGCCAATCCGTAGCGCAGGCCTTTTGTTCTCCTCTGAGCACTACGATAGGAGGCGCTGTCCGAGGGCCCACTATCAGACGGAGGCGAAGTGTATCTATAGAGTGTTTGAGCGTATCGTAGCGGATAAAGAAATGTCCGGAGCTCCATAGGCGCTGAGCCTGTAGCTGGAGGTGCCGAGCGGCCTCGGCGCTATCCCGGAAGCGCAGAAAATGGGACGGAGATTTCCGCTCTGAAGGACCATCCTGAAAATAGACGACGAAGGGCCGGGTCTGAGCGCGGACGACGGCTGACACCAGGCTTAGCGTACTCAAGATAAACGCCAGTCCACGGGTTCCAATCCCTGTTCCTGTAGCCATCGGTTGGCTTTTGAGAAATGGCGGCATCCGAAGAAGCCGTTCGCCGAGTAAGGGGAAGGATGGGCTGCCTCCAGGACTAAATGACGGCTTGTATCCAAGTGGTTTTTTTTCGCACAGGCATCTCGGCCCCATAGCATGAAACAAACGGGTACAGGCCGATCATTCACGGCCCGAATGACAGCGTCGGTGAAAATTTCCCATCCTTTGCCAGCATGCGACCGAGGTTGATTGGCTCTTACGGTGAGCACGGTGTTGAGGAGCAACACACCCCGCTGGGCCCATGCCTGTAGGCATCCGTGGGGGGGCTCCGGAATCCCTAGGTCCGCTTGGAGTTCCTTAAAAATATTCTGCAGAGAAGGGGGCTTAGGGACTCCAGGTGGCACGGAAAAACACAGACCGTGGGCCTGTCCCGGACCGTGATAGGGATCCTGGCCCAGAATCACCACTTTGACGGCCGAGAGGGGCGTGCTGTTCAGCGCGTTGAAAATGAGGGGTCCAGGAGGATAAATGGTGTAGTTTCTTTTTTCCTCTTTAAGAAAAAGCTTCAGCCTTAAGAAATAAGGTTTTTCGAATTCCGACGATAATACGCTTAACCACTCTGGGTGGAGTTTCACAGATGTGCGTTCTTCAGCCATGGGGCCTGGGGTCTACAATCCGGACCTTAAAATTGCGTTAAAGCAGAGATGTTCAAAAATTCACATACCAAAAGGTTATGGAATTTCCTGACACGATATTTACCTTTGGCAAAGAATTTATTTTCCCACGGAATGAAAAAGATTCTAGCCGTTGTGGGCCTTTCTTTTTTGCTTGGTTGGGCTGCCATTTCCTGCAAATCCAAAGAATACTGTCCGGCTTATAGCGAAGCAGGTCATTCTGTCGATACTTTTTGAATTTTGATGGCTACGGAATGGGGTCAATCCCATTCAAAAATTATTTCCTTCTTGATTTCGGGATGTAGGCTAAGGATTACTGGACAAGTTCGCGCTGCCTCTTCTAGCACCCTACGGTATTGGAGGGAATCGGGTGCAATGGATGCGCGCACCCGTACCTCCACCCCCACTATGCGGCGTGGAGGACCACCCATTATCTTTTTGACTTGTCCTTTCAGGTGGCGAATTTCAATTCCTGACTGAACAGCTCGGATACCCATGATGGTAAACATGCAGGAACCCACAGCCGCTGCCACTAAATCGGTTGGAGAAAAGGAGGATCCTTCGCCTTGGTTATCCCGCGGGGCATCGGTATAGATTTCCGTGGCGCTTTCGTCGTGCCGCAGGCGCGTGCGCAGCTTCCCTAGATATTCTACGGTATAGGTGTTCATATTTGCCTCAATCCAAAGCTAATACATAAAGAACGATTGGCCAATAAAAGATCTTCAGGGTCAAACCCGATCAATTGGTGGGAACCTTGTTCCAGCGCTAGGCTGCGTTTGTGCGGAATTCCATTGTCTACACAAACCTTCTGTCCACACATCCAATGAGATCAGCCCATGGGATAGTCAGGTATCTTTTCAAAGACTAATGGAAAGTCTTGGCCTGTGGTATCTAATTCTGGCTCTTATTCTTCATATTGTTGATAAGTAAATGCCATTTTTTTTCCTGTTGCCATGTGGATGCCTAATACCTAGTAGGTTTTGCTAAAGTGTGGATTATCAGGGCATAGGATAATATTTTACCTCTCCAGTAAGGTGTTAAATGAAGTGCGAGGTGACTGTTTACCATCCCGCCCCGCCAATATCTCCAGAGGAATAACAATCTCAGCAATACCTGAATCCCATTGATAACGAGAGCATGAACGAACCTTCTAATCTCAATAGACATGATTTTACAAAATTGGTTAATATAAATTAAGAAAATATTTTCTGTCTTTTACTACCTACCACTTCAAAACCCTGTCTTGGCTACCGGAAATTTCAAAGCCACAAGGGTCCGACGCAATGAGATATGGCATTGAGAGAATAGGAAGTCGGCTGCCTGGACTCCTTGGGAAAGGAGAAGCCATAGGCGTTTTCAAAATACCCCTTGTATAAAGTGCTTAAAATTTAAAAAGCGATTATTCTGCTGTTGATAATTGGAAAATAGCCTCTTTTCCATGATAGACCTGGGTCCTGCCCATCGCCCTTCTGGAGGAAAAAGATGTCAGGCAGATTACCTTTCCATATGGCATCGTTCCTGTTCCAGAAAGCCGGGATATTTGTGAGTTGGAGCACAAGCGGTGCAAACCACCCCTAATTCATCCGGGCAGTCTGTCCTTGGTGAGGAGTACCTTTTCAGGGGCATTCTTCATTCTATGCGGATTAGTTGATAAAGAAAAGCGAAGTAGCCAGAAATTGTTCCCACAATCCTACAAATGCGGACCTTCCCCGCGCAAACAGACAAAAGAGATGGTATGATCAGACCAACGGCTTAAACAGAAACCAGTTGGCGATGTCTAATTCCGGCACAATTTCACCACCATGAGTGCCCAGGCTACCAGCCACAGGAGGCCACCCAGAGGGGTCACATGTTGGAGCCAGGAAAGAGACAAGCCCAGCAGCTCGCGGGTGCTCAAAAGATATAAGGAGCCGCAAAAACATAAAATGCCCGCCACGTAGAGCCTACCTGCCCAAAAGAGCAGAGGTCCGCTTTTTCCTGCATATTGGAGGCTCGCCACCAACAGTAACGACAACGCATGAAGAGCTTGGTATTGCACAGCAGTTTGCCACTGCTCCATGCGCGGAGGTGAAAGCTGCGACCTTAGTAAATGAGCGCCCACGGCACCCAACGCCACCGTCAGGAATCCAAAAGCAGCACCCACAGGGCCAATCCAACGCGCACAGCCCTTATCCTTAGGATAATGATTTTTCTCAGCCATATTCCAACACGAAGTTCAAGAAAAAATGAAGACACCAAGGTTTAAAGGTGCAAGTGACATCGCTGCCGCTGGGTTTTATTTATATTATTTACCTAAGCCGAAATACCATCGGTGAGTTCAGAATAATTCCTCATTCATTTCCTTAGGGAAAAACCCAGCAGCCAAAGGAAGGATAAAACTTTCACGAAAGTGAAATGGATTTAAAGTAAAAAACTTATAAAAATCCTCCAGGGAAAGTCTTTCTCACCATTTTAGAGCCTTTTAGAATGCTAGTTCCAAGGATAGGTATGCCACATAAAATTGCTAAATGCCACCCTTCCCTTTCTTCCAAACCTCTCCCTTTACTTTTGCCGCTATGAAAATTTCCCCTGACGACATTTTGAAGCAATTAGGGATTGAGGACCGCCTACCGGGGGCTTGGGTAGGCGGTCGGGCGTTAGAGGCGCTTCCAGATCCCAGCGATACGGACAATTTTTTGCGCTCTGTGAGCCCGGTGGATGGCCGTTTGCTGGCCCGAGTGCAGGCAACTTCCCTCACCGCTTACACGGAAGCGGTGGACGAAGCCTGCCAGGCTTTTGACGTGTGGAAAAAGGTGCCCGCTCCCAAGCGCGGGGAGGTGGTGCGGCAGTTCGGCGACGCCCTGCGCGGTATAAAAAACCATTTGGGGGCCTTGGTATCTTACGAAATGGGTAAAAGCCTTCAGGAAGGGCTGGGAGAAGTGCAGGAAATGATTGACATCTGCGACTATGCTGTAGGCCTCTCCCGCCAGCTTTATGGTCTCACAATGCCCAGTGAACGGCCCCACCACCGGATGTACGAACAGTGGCATCCCCTTGGCCCCGTGGGCATCATCACGGCTTTCAATTTTCCGGTGGCCGTGTGGGCCTGGAATGCAGCCATCGCATGGGTATGTGGGGATGTGTGCATCTGGAAGCCTTCGGAAAAGACGCCGGTCAGTGCTGTTGTCTGTCAAAAGCTCATAGCTCGCATTCTGGAGCAGAATGGGATGCCTCCCGGTGTTTCTGTACTCCTGGCTGGCGGCCCTGACGTGGGCAATCGTCTGGCCCAGGATCGGCGCATTCCCCTGATCTCTGCGACGGGGTCCGTGCGTATGGGACGCAGCGTAGCAGAAGTTGTGTCACGTCGGCTGGGCCGCACTATTTTGGAGCTTGGCGGGAACAATGCCATTATCCTAACCCCTCATGCTCGTTTGGAGCTGGCCGTTAAGGGGGTAGTATTTGGTGCCGTAGGAACGGCGGGGCAGCGTTGCACCACCACGCGGCGGCTCATCGTACATAAAAGCATCTACGACAAGGTGGCCGATGTGCTTGTGAAAGCTTACGCCCAGTTGCGCATTGGCAATCCACTGGACGAAACCAATCACATGGGACCCCTCATTGATGTCCAAGCCGTGGCAGCCTATGAGAAGGCCCTGGAAGCGGCCGTTGCCCAAGGCGGCCAAATCCTCACCCCTCACGGACGACTCACGGGGCCTGGTTACGAATCTGGTTGTTACGTGCGACCTGTCATTGTGGCCATGCCTGCCCAGACGGAAATTGTCCGCGAAGAAACTTTTGCCCCGATTCTTTACTTACTCCAATATGAGACTCTCCCTGAGGCTCTGCAGCTCCTGCGGGATGTACCACAAGGGCTTTCCTCGGCCATCTTCACGGACAATCTTCAAGAAGCCGAATATTTCTTGAGCGTGGAAGGATCTGATTGTGGCATTGCCAACGTGAACATTGGCACCTCGGGTGCCGAGATTGGCGGTGCCTTCGGTGGAGAAAAAGACACCGGGGGCGGCCGCGAGAGCGGCTCTGATTCTTGGAAGCAATACATGCGCCGGCAGACGAACACGATCAATTTCGGCACCTCCATCCCCTTGGCCCAGGGCATCCGCTTTGATTTTTAAGACGTGGGAACGAGAGGTTGTTTCCTCTTGGTCTCATGCCTGCTCTTGGCCTGCATAAAGCCTGCCGAATGGCGATCTTCGCCCGTCGCACATCCCACGGCTTGGCTGGATAGCCTGTTACGAACAGATAGCGCTGCAGGCTACCGGCTTATCCGTGTAGCCTTGTCTGGCACGGCTTCGGACAGCTCCGTCCTGGGACCACAACATTCCTGGCATGCGGAATTCATACCTTTATGGAGGTGGGGGCTTCAACTCCATGCCCATCCTCGCCTAACTTACATGCGTACCCGTAATTCGGACGGTTCCTATGTACAAGTGTGGCGTCTTCGTCCTCAACGCTTACCGACCTTGAGTTCCTTTGAGGGCCAAGCCATCCTTTGGTGCCAACCCCAGGGCCTGGCCTTCTCCACTCGGCGTGAAACGCAAGATCCTCTCTTTCGCAGTCTTCTAATGTGTAAGTGCAGCGTTCCTGACAGTGGAAGGCTACGCCTGATCTGCATCACACACCTCATACAAGGACTCTCATTCCGGGACTCTCTACCCGTCCTCACCTTGCGCCACTACGTATGGGTTCCTCCGTGAGGTGCTAGCGGTCAGAGAGACTTCTTCACAAAGTTAGAAGGCTCTAAAGTTCATCTTCCAAGCTGATAAAGCAACTGATAGGAAAATGGTCGCTCAGTTTGTGGCGATACACTTTGAAACCCGTGGAACGGATTTTCGGTGAGTGTAGGATGTAATCAATTCTCAGGAAAGGGATGCGCCCAGCATAGGTAGTACCTAATCCCCAGCCGCTCTCCAAAAAAGCATCCCGAAGGCCCCGGCCCACCGTCCGATACACGTAGGAGGTCGGCAGCTCATTGAAGTCGCCGCACACAAGCACAGGATGGGGACTTAGCTCAATGGACTTCCGCACACTATCTGCCTGTTGGGCCCGGCGCTCGTAACTGTGCGCCATACGTCGAAACACGCCCCACCAATATTCCGGATTTTCCTGAATATCATCGGCTAAACGGTCAAATTTCTCTTCAGGCAAATGATAGGACTCAAAGTGCACATTGTACACACGCACCGTGTCGTTTCCTATCTGGATATCGGAGTAAATGCAAATGTTCCCTTTTGAGCCCGGAAAGCGGATTTTCCCTCGATTCACAATGGGAAAGCGTGAAAAAGTGGCCACACCCCAAAACTGAGTACCATATAGAGAAGAAGCCGCCTCAAAATGGATATTGCGTGCTAAAAGCAGCTTTTTTAGGGTATCCTCCGTGCTGAAGCGCGGGCGGCGTCCGTTTTCTTTTTCCACGAAGAATTCTTGAAAGCACACAATGTCAGGCTCCTGCTTTTTTAGAAAATTTAATATATCGTTCCGGTGGCGGATGTTGTTTTTCCAATCATAAAGACCAAAAAGTCTAACGTTATAAGACATCACCTTAATACCGGCATTTCCCCCAAATATTTGTTCTCTCCAGTTCAATCCTAATAGGTTACTCAGAGAAGGCCAGGCCGCTATTAGAAGCACGGTGCTCAGCAGGGCGTTACGCAACCGTAGAATGATCCAAAGCAGGACAAAGACGGCATTGGCAGCCACCCAGAAATAGGTAGTAAGCCCAAAGTAGGCCAAAGGGTAAAACCGTGCTGGACTCACGTAGGGCGCTGCCAATGCTGCCGCCAGCCCCAAGGCTATCAATAGGTTGAAGAAAAACAACAAACGCCGCACGGCTCAATGCGCTTCTAACCAGTTGCTTCCACGCCCAGCGTGCACTTCTAAAGGCACGCGTAATGGGCAAGCATTCTGCATAAGGTGCTTGGTTATTTTCTCCACCTCATCCATTTCTTGGGCGGGGCCATCTAAAACCAGTTCGTCGTGCACCTGCAAAACCAGCTTAGTAGCAAAACCCCTTTGTTTAAGAGTCTGATAAATCTGCACCATGGCCAGCTTTATGATGTCGGCCGCAGTGCCCTGAATAGGTGCGTTGATGGCATTCCGTTCGGCAAAGCCCCGCACGGTGGGATTGGCCGAATTGATATCTCGCAGATAGCGCCGCCGGCCAAACAATGTTTCTACATAGCCCTGCTCGCGCGCCACAGCTATTTGCCGGTTTATGTATTCCTGGATACGCGGATATTGCTTAAAATATTCCTCTATGATAGCCTTGGCTTCGGTCCGGGATAGTCCCGTTCGCTGGGCCAACCCAAAAGCCGTAATCCCATAAATAATGCCAAAATTGACCATCTTAGCCTTGCCCCGCATGTCTTTGGTCACTTTCTCCAGAGGTACGCCAAAAAGGCGGGAAGCTGTGGAAGCGTGGATATCGTGGCCCTGCTGGAAAGCCTCTATCATGTGCTCCTCGCCACTGAGCGAAGCGATGATGCGCAACTCCACCTGGGAATAATCCACCGAAAGCAGCATATGATCGGGTCGGGAGGCCACCACGGCCCTCCGGATTTTCTGACCGCGTTCTGTCCGGATTGGGATATTTTGAAGGTTCGGGTTGGCGCTACTTAGGCGTCCGGTGGCTGTGATGGTCTGATTAAAACTCGTGTGCACCCGGCCGGTGTGTGGATTCACCATCTGGGGCAGGGCATCAATGTAGGTGGACTTTAGTTTTTGAATCTCCCGCCATTCAAGCACCTTGGAAACCACAGGATGCTTGTGGGCCAAACTTTCCAGTATATCCTCGCCGGTGGCATACTGTTTGGTCTTGCCCGTTCGGCGGGCTTGAGGATTCAGCTTTAAACGCTCAAAGAGCACTTCTCCTAATTGTTTGGGTGATGCAATATTGAATTGAGTGCCTGTCAGTTCAAATATTTCTCTTTCCAGGTTTTTCGCTTCCTCATCAAAATCTCGGGATAGCTGTTTAAGGTAATCCACATCCAGCGCCACACCCGTACGTTCCATATCCTCCAGTACAGGCACCAAAGGCAGCTCTATTTCCCGGTATACCCTAACGCCGCCCCGCTCCTTCAGCATAGGTAGCAGAGCCTGATACAACTGAAGGGTGATGTCCGCATCCTCAGCCGAATATTCAGCTACGCGTTCCGTGGACACTTGCCGCATAGACGATTGCCCTTTCCCCCGCTTGCCTATCAAAGATTCTATAGGCACAGGATCATAATTAAGCAGTGCCCTGGACAAGGCGTCCATGCCATGGCGTCCCTCAGGATCAATGATGTAGTGCATCAGCATCGTATCTTCATAAGGAGGCACTACTTCCACGCCATGGCTGCGCAACACGGACAAGTCAAATTTTAAATTATGGGCCACTTTACGCAAAGAAGGGTGGCCTAAAAGCTCACGAAGAAGCGAAAGCATTTTTTGGGCCTCGGCTTTTTCTTCAGGTATTGCCACGTAAATGCCATGATGGGGCTCCCAGCTTATGGACACACCCACAAGACCCGCTTCAAGACTATCTAACCCATCTGTTTCTGTGTCAAAGGAAATTGTTTGTTTCCCCCGTAATTTTTCCACCCATGCCGCTAACTCTTTAGCGGTTGTAATAAGCTGATAATTATGGGGGGTATCCAACAAAGTCTTATAAGTTGAAGATTGCTGAGCTGTTTCGGCAAACAAACTCCTCTGAACCCCTTGGACCGATGAGACTTGAGGGACTACCTGGGGTCCCAACAACCTTTCCTCCAAACGGCGAAATTCAAGGCGTTCAAAGAGTTCGCGAAGTTTCTTATGGTCTGGTTCCAGGACTTTGAGGTCTTGAAGTTTGATAGACAGAGGCGCGTCATCTATAACTGAGGCCAGTTGATAGGAGAGCATGGCCAGCTCTTTACCGGATTCTACTTTTTCCCGAAGCTTGCCCCTCAATTTGCCGGCATTCTTCAGCACATTTTTTACGGAGCCAAATTCTTTGAGCAGCTGCATAGCAGTTTTTTCTCCCACGCCAGGAATACCGGGAATGTTGTCGCTGGTATCTCCCATTAGGGCTAAGAGGTCCACCACTTGGGCTGGATTGTCAATACCAAACTTCTCACAGACCTTGGGAGCATCCAGAATTTCATCCGGATACCCCATCCTGCCTGGTTTGTACCAATAAATACCAGGACCCACCAGTTGCGCCAGGTCCTTGTCAGAAGTGACGATATACACCTCCGCATCCTCACCCGCAAAGCGCTTCGCTAGGGTTGCAATGACATCATCGGCCTCATAGCCATTCTCCATCACCCAGCGAATGCGCATAGCCTCCAGCAATTCAAACACATAAGGTACCGAATCCCTTAAATCCTCGGGCATTGCCTGGCGGTTGGCTTTGTACTCTTCATACAAGACTCCCCTTTCTGATTTCTCTTCAGGAGGATCAAAACATACGCAGAGGTGGGTGGGCTTATGTTTTTCCAGCAACTCTAACAAGGTATTTGTAAAGCCAAAAATTGCGGAAGTGTTTTGCCCCTTGGAATTTATGCGGGGATTTTTAATGAAGGCGTAGTAGGCTCTATAAAGAAGGGCATAGGCATCCAAGAGGAACACTTTGTTTTTTGGAGACATGAGCCTACAATTTCAGCCGTTTACTTTTAAAAAAATCAATTATGAGTCGAGCGCATTCACTAGCCAGAACACCTCCAGTTACTTGCGTACGGGGATGAAGCATCTGGGGGCCTAGACGTAGGTATCCATTCTTTTCATCTGAAGCGCCATAAACGAGTCGAGCCAATTGGGCCCAGCGAAGTGCTCCTGCACACATGGGACAAGGCTCTAATGTTACATACAACGTGCATTCTTCTAAGTACTTGGAGTTGAGGGTAGCAGCTGCAGAGGTGATGGCCTGCATTTCGGCATGGGCCGTAACGTCTGTCAATGTTTCTGTGAGATTATGGGCCCGGGCTATGATTCTGTTTTTATAAACCACCACAGCACCTACGGGCACTTCGTCCCGATCATATGCCGCCTGGGCTTGTTCCAAGGCTTGGCGCATAAAACGTTCATCCAGGATTGCATCCTCCTCATTTTGGGGTCCCAGCCGTTTCACCCCAATACCGTTTAAAGTTTTTGAAAACGGCTCAGGACATCTTTCACAGCATCCTTGTGCAGCGTGGCCGTCATCATTTTTAGTTTCACATAGTCTTCATGCATGAAGTAATAGCCGAATTGCGGACATTGTTCTCCGCAGTTACGCGAGCCGCTGCCGCTATCCTTAAGCAAAAACCAGAAAGCGCCGTCCGGTCCGGTGGAATAACCCACCACGTGCATAGCATGGTCATCGGTCGTGCTGCCATTGGCAAATCTGAAATACCGGGCGTTTTCGTCGATATGAGTGGCTGGAATATCAAAACTGGGAACTACAGCCACCTGAAGATCGGTGTCCAGACCGGCTTCGCTGACATCTCCTCCTAACGCTATGGAATACCCCTTCCGGATGGCATTTTTTAAGCTTTCCAGGAAGACATCCAAAGGAACATTATAGTAACTTGCATCATGCCACCAATTGTCTGGGACCTTATACTCCCCTCGCGTATAGTAAGGTATGCTCATCAGCGACATGATATCCACGTAGTCATCAGGATTGATGCGGGCTACTTCTTTCATGAATTGGAGAGGGGAATAGGTTTTGCCCTTCCAGTTCACCTGTATGGGGGGACGACCCATATGATGGTCAAGGATTTGACGCACGGTATGTACCACCACAGCGGTGTCCCACAACCCTGCTTCTTTTACATGTTTTAAAAAACTTTCAAATTCAGCGAAAAGCTTAGCGTGGGAGTGGATCTTCCGGCCAGGCACAAGCCCCGTGTAGGCCTCCGCCGGCACAACTCCGTATTTCCGATAAAGGCGTGCTAAGGCATTGGTTTCGCTGCCCTCGCCCAGAAACATTTGACCCCGCTTCTCCACAAAATATCGGGCGCGCTCCACATATTCCCAATATACCGACCAAGCTTCGCTCAGATCAATTTCTTGTCCGGTTAATCTTTTTATCTCAGATTCATAAAAGGAGGTGGTAGCGAAGCACCAGCAAGTGCCCGTGTTCCCTTGAGAGATAGGCTTTAGATGCCAAACCTGGGTGTATGCCTTCAAATCGGTGACAAGATTTTGACGACCGCTGAGATCAATTTTAAAGCGATAAGAGGGTTCGGGCTTTTCAGTGCTTTCTTCTTCCACTGCCCGCATAATAACATTTTGATAATAGCCGGGCTTGACCAATTGAAAGCGCCCCTTATCTTGGGCATTCAGCGACGAAACCGAGATTCCTACAATTCCAAAAAAATAGTATTTGAATGGCTTCATGCAGCGAAGTTACGATATTAAAAGCGTGCGCTGCCATGAAAAAATATAAAAGAAAAAACCCTCCGTTTTGAAGAGGGCTGGGAAGAGGTGGGAGCTGAGGGATTCGAACCCCCGACCCCCTGCTTGTAAGGCAGATGCTCTGAACCGACTGAGCTAAGCTCCCTGATTTTAGAGCTGCAAAGGTAAAGAAAATCTTTCTTTAATCTACTTTTTTCAGCTTATGCCCCATCTTTTTCTTTTTCGTTCTTAAATAGCTAATATTATAAGGATTGGGATCAATTTCTAAAGGCACATTTTCTACAATTTCTAATTCGTATGCTAGAAGTCCCACGCGCTTTTTAGGATTATTGGTAAGCAGGCGAATTTTATGCACCCCTAAGTCCCTTAGTATCTGGGCTCCCACTCCATATTCCCTTTGATCCATACGAAAACCAAGCTTTTCATTAGCCTCCACAGTGTCCAGCCCTTCTTCCTGAAGCTTGTAGGCCTTGAGCTTATTTAGAAGTCCTATTCCTCGCCCTTCCTGATTCATATAGACCACCACACCTTTACCGGCTTTTTCTATCATTTCCATGGCTTTGTGAAGCTGAGACCCACAATCGCATCGACAAGAACCAAAGATATCCCCCGTGACACAGGAAGAATGGACGCGCACAAGAATTGGTTCATCCGGCGCCCACTCTCCCTTAACAAGGGCCAAATGCAAGTCGCCCGTGGTGGTCTGTCTGTATGCAGTTAACCGAAAATTTCCCCATTGTGTGGGCAAGTGAACATTTTCCACTTCCCGAGCAATGAGAGTTTCTGTGCGTAGACGATAGGCGATCAGATCTTCAATACTGATGATTTTTAGGTTAAACCGTCGAGCTATTTCCATTAATTGGGGCAATCGGGCCATGGTGCCATCCTCGTTCATGATTTCCACTAACACGCCGGCCGGCTCAAAACCAGCCAAGCGGGCCAGATCAATGGTGGCTTCGGTGTGGCCACTTCGCCGCAAGACACCTTCCCTGCGAGCCCGCAAAGGAAATATGTGTCCCGGTCGGGCAAAATCCTCTGGTTTTTTCGTTGGGTCAATGAGGGCCCGGATGGTTTTTGCCCGATCGTGAGCCGAAATGCCGGTGGTGCACCCATGTCCCTTTAGATCTACCGAAACCGTGAAAGGAGTGGCATGGAGGGAAGTATTGTCACGCACCATTAAATCTAACTTCAGCTCATCGCATCGATCCTCCGACAGCGGTGCGCAAATCAACCCACGGCCATACTTGGCCATAAAATTGATAATCTCAGGGGTCACATTCCGCGCAGCTGTCACAAAATCACCTTCATTTTCTCGGTCAGCGTCGTCAACAACAATTACTATCTTTCCCTGACGGATATCTTCCAGTGCCTCTTCAATAGTATTCAGCTGGAACTGAGAATTCATGGCATTACGCAATAAAAGTATCCCAAAAACGTGCCGCTGTAGGCTTTTGATGATGTAAGGTAACCAACATAATTAATTAACTGTTTAAACTTTTTGCAGTTTTGCAATCTAATTTTTAGTGTCTTTTCTGCGTCATTTCGTCATTTTTCTGGTCCTAGAGGCCTCCGTATGTGCTTTTTCTCACGCACAGAGCCCTCTTTTTATCCGGGGCACTGTGGTTTCCAGGACCGATAACAAACCGCTTCCTCAGGCTTCCGTGCTGTTGTTCCGGCTGCCTGATAGCACTTTGATAAAAGGTTTCAGTACAGGCCTAGATGGTTCTTTTGAGGAAGGGCCTTTCCTTCCAGGGCAATACGCCCTGCGCTGTTCTTACGTGGGATTCCAGACTTATTGGCAGAGATTTCAGTTGTCGTCGGGGCTGCCTCCGCCAATTTTCAATATTGTACTCCAACCAGACCCTCAAGCACTCCGCCAGGTGGACATTGAAGGCCGACAGATTGTGGCCATGCAAAAAGGAGATACCCTGGAAATCAATGCCGCAGCCTTCAAAGTAAATCCTGATGCCACGGCCGAAGACCTTGTGACTAAGATGCCCGGTATCTCGGTTGAGGGCGGAAGATTGCGCGCCCAAGGCGAAGAAGTCCGGCGTGTGCTTCTAGATGGTCGGGAATTCTTTGGAGACGATGCCACATTGGCATTGCGCAATTTGCCGGCCGATATAGTGGACCGCGTTCAGATTTTTGACAGGCCGAGCGAGCAGGCCCAGTTCACTGGGTTCAATGATGGAAACACAGAAAAAACTCTGAACATTCGCACCCGCCGGGGAATGTCCAACGGACAGTTTGGGAAGTTCTATGCCGGCAGTGGCACACACTGGCGGTACAATGCCGGACTTACCTACAACAACTTTAAAGACGACCAGCGACTGACCGTACTGGGGATATCCAACAATATCAACCAGCAAAACTTTGCTATGCAGGATCTGCTGGGTTTGGCAGGTATGAGCCCCCAACAGGGACCTGGCCGAATGATGTCCATTTTCGGGGGCATGCGCCCACCGGGCTCATCCGCACCCGGCTTCGGAGGGGGCCCCCTGATGAATTCTCCGGCCGCCAACTTCATGACTACTCAACAGGCGGGGATTAACACCACCCATGCCCTAGGTGTTAACTATCAGGATGATTGGGGCAAAAAAGCCAGAGCCACGGCTTATTACTTTTTCAATCATGTAACTAATAACATGAATCGATTCATCCGGCGCGAGTTTTTCTCTTCTGACAGCTTATCGCCCCTCAAATATCAAGAAACCGCAGAATCGCGATCGCGCAATATGAACCACCGCGCGGGTCTACGTTTGGAATACAAGGCTGATTCCACCCATTCTTTCATTTGGAACCCCACTTTCAGCTTACAACACAATGTGCAGGATTATGGGGCCGGCGGTGCTTTTTTCCGAATTGATCCCTACCTTTTAAGCAGCACAGACAATGTCAGACATAGCCGTGCCCTGGCCACCACGGTCAACAACGATGTGTTATATCGTTTTCGTTTTCGAAAAAAGGGCCGGACGCTATCAATAAATGCCGTCCACAACCACACCTTTCGGCAAAACGACGGAAGCCTCAACGCTACAAATCGCACTTATCAACCGGATTCTTTATTCATCAACAACCAGACTCTGAACGGCCGAACCCAAGGGCTCAATGTCAGCGGTAACCTCACCTACACCGAACCCCTGGCTTCCTGGGCTCAAGGGCTCCTGACATACACAGCCGCCTGGTCCCAAGCCCGCAACCAGCGCTACACGCACGTCGGCGATACTCTCTCTGCGGTCCCTTACCGCATAGACAGCCTTCTTTCCAACCGCTTGCAGTACGGCCAACTCATCCATCGTCCCGGGTTGGGCCTCAATATGGCCCTCAGTGCCTTCAATTTATCGCTGGGGGTGGATTACCAGTACTCCTATCTGGACGTGCACCAGTCCTTCCCGCTCGTGCCGGTGCCCCGAAAATTTTTTCACAACGTGCTGCCGAAAGGTTCTTTGCAAATACGCTTCGGCACGCGGGGGCAGCTCAGAGTGTTCTATAATACTTCCACCCAGATCCCGTCGGTGGCTCAACTACAGGCCACCCTGGATAACTCCAACCCGCTGGCGCCATCAGCCGGCAATCCGAACCTTCGCCAAACTTTCACCCACAACGCCGGTTACCGTTTTCATATTTCCGACTCCAGCCGCACCCGCACCTTCCACATGTTTTTGAATTTTAATGAAGTGCGTCACTACATAGCCAACGCCCAACTAATCACCGACCGCGATACGCTGCTCGAAGGGTGGAAAAGGCGCCTGCCGGCCGGAGCCCAATTCACAAGTCCCGTCAACATGCACGGGTACCGTACATTGCGCACTTTTATGGGTATGTCGTTTCCCCTGCCTTTCATAAAATGCAATCTCAATCTAATGGCTGGTGGCCTCTGGACACGCACACCCGGCCTCATTAACGGTGAGCCCAATGTGAACAATACCGTGAACACCAACACGGGCTTTGTATTGACCAGCAACCTGGGTGAGCGTTGGGACTTTCGTGTTTCTTATGCTGCCAATTATAACATTGTCACTAATAAGCTCAGACCCGCTTCCAATAACAATTTTTACACTGGAGTGGCCTCCGTACAGTTCACTCTGCTTCCCTGGAAAGGCCTCGTGCTCAACTCGGAGTTGTTTTACAATCATTTCATTGGATTACAGCAAGGATTTAACAACAACTTTGTCCTGTGGAACGCAGGCGTAGGCTATAAATTCCTTAAAAACCGCACTGCAGAGCTGCGCCTCTCGGCCTTTGACCTACTGCGCAGCAATGTCAGCATCGCCCGTCAAGTCACGGAAAGTTATCTGGAAGATGTGAATACGAATCTGTTGCAGAGGTACTTGATGGTAACATTTACATATACTTTAAAAAAATTTGGCTTTAGAGGAAATTTCAAAACAGCTCCCGAGCCCTATCCCGCTTCTCTTCCTCAGGAAAACCCTAAATAAATAGTATGTTAGGTAAGGTAATGCAGAGGGAGCAGAAAAATAAAATTGATTTTTATGCCTTGGTAAAACTCCTTTTATTCCCGTAAGGGTATTTATTAATAATGTAAATAAATATTGATTAAGTTTTCGTTAGGATATCTATTTGTAAAGAAATGACCACGCTGCCCCAATTGCTTTATAAAAAATTTGCTTTTGCTGTTTTAATATTCTAAACTAAGAGCATATTATTATTTTTTGAACTTAATTAATTAGTTTTATTGGAAGGAGGCGAATTAAAAAAATTATTAAGAGGTTTCCAATAAAATAGAGGGTTTCATAATGACGGAGGCGCACTATAATTGAGCCTTGAGAAAATTCCTAACAGGTATGATCATCACGGTTAAACAGCCTATTCTTTACGGGACAATAACCGTTCCGCGTTCTAAAAGCCTCGTTCAGCGACACCTTGCGCTGAGGGCTCTGCATGGTCTTCCCCTGCTAGAAGCGGAATCCCCTGATGCTGCAGATGTGAAAACCATGGCGGCCATGCTCAACCGGTTGGAAAGCTCTCTGTGGAATTGCGGCGATTCAGGGACATGTGCCCGATTTGCGATTGTGCTGGCCACACAGGTTTCTCATCCGGTTGAAATAACGGGTTCCGACAATTTGAAACGCCGACCGATAGGCCCTCTCCTGGATGCGTTAAGACAACTGGGAGTTCGGTGGGAATATAAAGGCCAAGAGGGCTGTTTACCTGTTTGTATCTTTCCCGGGAAGATCCAAGGGGGCAAGGTTAGATTGGATCCTTCCCAAAGCAGCCAGTTCATCTCAGCACTAATGCTGTTAGGAACCAGGCTTCCCGATGGATTGGAGATCCAATTAACGGCCAAACCTGTTTCTTGGTCTTATGTAAACATGACGGCTGCAGTCCTTGAGAGTTACCAACTTTCCTCTGAGCTTCCCCAAAATGAAGAAGACGAGCCAATTATACGCGTTTGGCCAGGGGAGGCTGTGCCTCCTGAAGAGTTAAATATAGAGGGCGACTGGTCGGCTTTGGCCTTTTGGTACGAGGCTGCGTCACTGGCTCAGGAAGCCGAATTGCTGTTTCCGAATGTACCAGGCATATCTGTGCAGGGTGATGCTGTGCTTTCTGAGTATTTTGACGTATTGGGCGTAGCCACAGATTATCACGGCGATGGGGTGCGGGTGCGTAAGGCAGGGCCTCCGGAAACCCAATTCCTGGAAGCTTTCCTTGGAGATACTCCGGACATATTTCCGGCCTTGGCGGTCACTTGTGTAGCCTTAGGTATAGAGGCGGAGTTTCACGGATTAAGCCACCTGGCCTTCAAGGAGAGCCACAGGCCGCAAGCCCTGGCCCAAGAGTTGGCGCATTTGGGGGCCCATCTTCACTGGAATGGGAACACTGCCCATCTGAAGCCTCCGGCAGCGCCGCCCCCAATGCCGTTGCGTTTCAACCCCCACAACGACCATCGGTTGGCCATGGCATTGGCTCCCTTGGCCTTGAAATGGCACACGATTTACCTGGAGCATCCTAAAGTGGTGCAGAAGTCTTACCCCCAATTTTGGGAACACTGGGACCAGTGTGTCGTGGGCGGAAAACGCTATGAGGAGGAATCATAAAATCATCATTCAAGGAATCTTATTACTTGTTATTGCATTCCTCATGGGGATGTGTTCCGGCCGCAGGCTTATTCCGGTATTCCAGGAAGAAACCGTGCCGACAGACCCGATTCAACCCCCTGTTTCCCTGGTGTCTCTCCAATTGACCATGCCTTATGAAAACGCAGCCAGAGCCCTTGACAAAGCTCTTGGAGAGGTAATTTATGAAGACCCTAGCTTTGACCATCCGGACAATGACGACCTCAAGCTCCGCGTGACGCGCACCGCTCCAACTGTGATTCGTGGATTTCAGGAATTCATTCAAGTAGAGCCCACGGTGCGGGTTCAAGCCGCCTATCGCTACAAGGCCTGCGATTTTTGCCCGTCTTTAACAGGCGAAACTGATTTTGAAGCCCGATTGCGCATCAACTCACGTCTCCGCTTGCTTCCAGAGTGGCGCATCAAGTCTGAATCCGCTCCGGGCTCCTATGAGTTCCTGAAAAAGCCCTATCTGAGTTCGGGTATCCTGAAGTTCAATATCAGTTTTTTGGTAAGACGCGCTCTTGACGACAACCTGCCCAAGCTGTGTCGAATGATTGACGAGTTTGTATATCAACGATCGGGTCTCCAACAGGAATTGTCCAAAAGCTGGAGCCGGCTGAGCGATCCCGTCCTTGTGAATGACTCAAAGAAACTATGGTTGCTTCTTGATCCCCAACGTATTTTGGTAAGCCCCCTTCAATGCGATGCCAAAGCCCTCCGATTGCAAACGGCTTTGGAAACCGTATTACAATTACGCCTAGCTCATACCCCTCCCCAAGGCCCCAAAAATCCAATGCCCTTAGCCGTGATAGCGTCAGGACCTTTGCCCCCCACTCAGCTCTTTGTTCCCGTATCGGTGAGCTGGACGCGCCTGGATACCATTTTGAGCGAAAACATTCAAGATACCATCGTGCAATTGCCAGGAAAGAAAAAGGTATATGTGAGAGAGGTCCATGTGCGTGGGAACGACCGTTTGATGATGGCGCGCATCAAGTTGGGCGGAGACATAGAAGGGACGCTCTGGCTCGGTGGTGAACCAGCTATAGACACCCTGCGGCGGACCTTCTTCCTGAACAATCTAGATTATACTTTAAAGACGCGGCATATTCTTGCTGGCCCGCTCAGCGTCCTGCTCAAAGGACCTTTGTTAGGCGTGTTGCGACGCAGATTGGTATGGAATTACGCACCCATGCTGGAAGAGGTTAACAATTCCATAACTTCTTATCTCAAGGGCTATTCGTATGGAAATCTCGCCCGTATTTCCGGCGCTGCTAAACCGGTCCGTGTGGAGAAACTAGTAACTAATGCGCAGGGCCTAGCCCTTTATTTTCAGTGGGAAGGCCGTGTAAACCTAGAACTTTTGCACGTAGAAAGCCTTTTTTAGTTAAAAATTTAAAACTAAGAGAGTTTAAAAATTCTCGGCTTTAATTTTCCTTTGTGTATTAGTTAAAAGAATACTTTGCCGAAAGTCTTAAGAGTAGATTTTTTCCAAAATTTTATTTTATAATAAAAACTATAAATTAAATTATTAAACAACTACACTTTGCAAGAGATTTTGTTTTGAAATTTTGAAAGATTATCCTTTTTACTCAAGAGTGGATATAGAGGAAATAAAGGGTGAGCCTGGAAACGATGAGCCGTTCGGAAGGATAGACATTTAACCAAGGGCAGGGAGAATCTTAGTAGTGGGTTAACGGGCACAGTGCGCGTTTGTAAGAGAAAAGCTATTAAAGATTCGGGCACCCCGTAGACTCAATAAAGGTCTGAATGGGTCATAAAAGTGTCTGAGGAGTTGAAATACAAGGGCTTAAAGGAGGGGGTAAGCGATGGGTTGACGGAAATGGAAGCTGTAGTGTCGCTGCATTTTCCGAAAGCCCGGTTTCATAAATGTGTAGTACAAATGGAACTAAAGGTATTGAAGCGATTGCGTCCCAAGGATAAGGGAGGCTATATCGACGGACTATCTTCAGGTATTTGACAGGCAAGACAACCGTTGTACAAAAGAGCAGACACAGTTGACATGGTAGCGATTTTTCGGAAAATGCAACTGTTACTTTGCGAGGGTAAAGAAATCCCGTGCTCCTAAACCAATCCGCAAGCCACTATCCGATGTTAAAGATATGGCGTTCAAAATAAAACAAGTTCACTTCATGAACTACTTTTATTTAGATACTACAAAAGGTTCCTCAAGAAATAATAATCTAATCTAATCCCATTTACGGTAAATAAATGATACAGATTTTTTCCTGATTTTATCCAATATATCCAATGCCTGGCCAGAGGGTTTGAAAATATATACCCATACAACAGTAATTATAGTAATCAAAAATGTTTTAATAACTATTACGAGCAAAGGATGGCCAGAAAAGTTGATTTGGGAACACAAAAAGTAAAAAATCAAATAATAACCAATAATATGTAAAGCATTCCAGTCAAATCCGTGAACCCCAAAACGCCGTAAAATGTACAGATATCGCGCCAGGTTGTAGGCCATAATGCTGAAAAATGTGGCCAGCGCAGCCCCTGAGATCCCCCACCGCGGTATGAATATCACGTTGAGGGTGAATCCAATAACCAGCAACAGCAGATTAGCCCAAATGTCAAAACGGTAGTGGGCGGATTGGTTTATAATGGCTCCGTTGAGGCCCATAGCCATATCCAGCCATTTGGCCATCACCAGAAAAAGGAGGGGCTGGAGTAAGTGCGGTCTATAATCAGCAGGTAAAAAATAGCGGAATTCATTTGCACACCAAAGAATAAGAAGACTGAGAAACCCTCCAACCACCAGCATGAGCTCGGAACTACGACGGTAGAGATGGCGGACCGCCTCCAGATCATGCCGGGCAAAGGCCTGTGCCACGAGGGGCACAGCCACTGAGGCAAAAGCCCTGAAGGGAAGTTGAATCGTGGTGGCTACAAACATGGATATGGTATAAATGGGAATCTGAGTGAGATAACCAAACCGGTGCAGCATAATGATGTCCAGCTGATATACCACAAATACTAATCCTATACTAGCAAGGTTATATGCTCCATAGCGCAACCACTCAGTTTGAAAGTAAAGAGACGGCCGTAACCAGGAAAAATCATTTATATGTAAAAGCAAGCCTATCAAGATAACAACCGAAGAACATGCGAATAGAGCTACCAGAGCATCATAATTAAGCCAACCTAAGGCATAAAAAACATAAATAATCAAATTAAAAATTCTCAGGAAAAGTTCGCGCCATAATACAGGTGGACCTGTGCGCATTTGTGATTTTAGGATAGATGCAGAGATTTCGAAAGCCACGTGCATGACATTCATCAACAAAATCCATTTGTAATGGCGGAGAAACATGGGTTCTGCCTTAGGCAGCAAATCCCTAATCAGGGACGGAAAGACCAAGACCACGATGGCAACGGCAGAGGAAAGCACCAATGGAAAAGTAAAACCAAAGGCAAGCAGCTGCCGGCGCAAGGCCCCCCTGGAAAGCGGATAAAATCTGATAATAACAAGGGGCATTCCAAACAGGCAGAGATTCGCCAGCACCCAAGAATAGGAGGTAAAAGTGTTAAGGAGCCCCATTTCTTCCCGGCTAAGAATGCGGGGCATAAGGGCCAGCGTATTAAAAGCTCCCAACAGGAAGCCAGCATAAGTAAAAAGCAGGTTTCTGGCGCTCTGGCGGATTACGATGCCCATGGTAAATAGTGCCGTTACGTGGCCCCTGTTTGTTCAGGGCTCTTCCTGCACTTCTTCGGCAGGGGGCAGATTATCAAAGTTTTCAATGATGCGGGTGTTTTGCTCTTGTTCTTCAGGGCGCCACTCCGCGCAGTTGATTTTTGTGCGCAGTTCCCCTGGAGGCGGTTCAAAATCACCTCTGTGGTACTTAAGGGAGTTATCCTGATAGACCTTAAGCATGTAAAGGGCCCAGATCGGCAAAGCCGTGTTGGCACCCTGCCCGTAATAGGTACTGCCAAAGCGTACCGTCCGTTCATCGGCGCCCACCCATACACCAGTGGTTATATCCGGGGTGATACCAATAAACCAGCCGTCAGAATTGTTTTGCGTGGTGCCTGTTTTACCAGCTACAGGAAAGTTAAATTTATAACGATAGCGTAATCGGCTTCCGGTGCCGCTCTCTACAACCCCTTTCATGAGAGCCAATGTCAGAAAAGCCGAACGCTCGTCCATGGCTTCGTGGCGTTCGGTAAAGAATTCCTCTACCAAATTGCCATTCTGGTCTTCAATTCGCAGCAAGTACTGGGGTTTCACATACATGCCTTTGTTACCGAAGACACTAAAAGCACTGGTCATTTCCAGAACAGTAATCTCCGGTGTTCCAAGACAAATAGAAGGCACAGGGGGTATGTCGGCCGTGATGCCCATTTTACGCACAAGCTGAATGATAGCATGTGGTCCGTATTTTTTCATTAAGTATGCTGAAATATAGTTTACAGAGTTAGCCAAAGCCTCTTTTAGGGAAATCATTTGACCTTCTTTGTAATCGTTGGCGTTGCTGGGGCACCAGTCGCCAATGCATACGCGTGTATTCGGCACCATAAAGCAGGGAGATATTCCTTCCTGCATGGCCATAGCGTACACAAAGGGTTTGAAGGTGGAGCCCACCTGCCGCTTGGCCTCGCGCACGTGATCAAATTTGAAATGGCTATAATCAATGCCGCCCACCCAGGCTTTGATGTGACCAGTCTTGTTCTCCATACTGACCAGGCCCACTTGGAGGTAATACTTATAATAAATCAGTGAATCCCAAGGCGTCATCAGTGTGTCGCGCTCGCCCTTGTAGGAAAACACGCGCATGGGAACTTTCTGGGTTCTGAAGAAGCGCAGAATTTCGCTGTCGCTCATGCCCTCCTCGCGCATGGCTCTGTAGCGGGGTGATGAACGGGCGCTTTGTTCCAGAATCTTTTGGATTTCTTCTTTCTTTAGACGGCTGTCAAAAGGACCGTTAGGGGAGGCTCTTTTGGTGCTAAAAAATAGCTGCTGAAGTTCCTGCATGTACTGACGGACAGCATCTTCCGCATACCGCTGCATATGGGAATCAATCGTGGTGTAAATGCGCAGGCCATCTGTGTATAGGTTATAGGGTTCTCCTGTACGGGGATTAATATGAGACTTACACCATTGAAGAAGGTCCTTGCGCACTTCGGCCAGAAAATAGGGGGCCAATTCCCCCACCCCCAGCTGGTTTTTTCGGATTCGTTCCGCCAGGCCTTTATCTTCGGTCAAAAGGGGCATGGCTTTTAGGCGTTCGGCCTCTTCCGGATCCAGTTTATTATTTTTCACCATCTGATCCAGAACGGTGTTCCGGCGTAGGCGAGAACGTTCTGGGTGGCGCAGGGGACTATAAAATGTGGGTGCTTTGAGTAGCCCCACCAGGAGGGCTGCTTCATGGGTTGCCAATTCCGAAGGTTTTTTGTTGAAGAACACATAGGCCGCCGTTGCCACTCCGAAAATCTGGTGCCCAAAGTCGGCCGTATTTAGGTACATAGCCAAAATTTCAGATTTGGTGTAGGAGCGCTCTAATTGCATGGCAATGATCCACTCTTTGATCTTTTGAATGGCACGCTTAATCTTCGATCGGGGTACTTCGTGAAATAAATTCTTTGCAAGCTGCTGAGTAATGGTAGATCCCCCACCCTTTTTTTGGCCTGTAACCACTCCAAAAATGGCCCTCAGAAGGGCTTCGACGTCTATTCCGGAATGCTTATAAAATCTTTCGTCCTCTGTAGCTATAAGCGCATCTACAAGAGCGGGACTGAGCTGCTGATAAGTTACAGGGGAACGATTCTGGATGTAATATTTTCCCAGTACCTGGCCGTCGGCGGAATACACTAAAGAGGCCATCTGGCTTCGCGGATCTTCTAGGTCCTTGAAAGAAGGCAGTGGACCGAATAGGCCCAAGCGACCCAAAAGCAGCAAAAAAAGGAAAAGAAGCAAAGGGGAATACACTATGAACCAAATCCTTCCTGGCCGGAATGAATTCGGATTTTTTTTGCTCATGAGCCAGGTACCGCTGCAGTTTCTTTGGTAGAGGGCTGAGTGTTATGCTCAACCTTCAAATATACGGCCCTTACATCCGGCAGTGTGCCATCCGGTGTACGCATGGCCTGAACCACGCTGAAAATGTAATCACCGTATTGGGGAAATTTAAATTGGTCACGCAGTATAAAATAATAATCGCAGACTTTTCCAGCGCATTCGCCCGTGGGCTTGCCCCTTTTATCGGAGAGTAGGAAATGAAGCGTATCCTGCGACCAGCGACTGTCGGGAAAACGGGTTAAAAAAAATACATATAAGTTGGAAAACGGATAAGTATGGCCCACACGAAATCCGAGGCAAATGCGATAACGGAGATTGGTATCGGGCTTTTCAACGCGGAAATGGAGCGTATCCGCTTCATGCCACTTGTAATTTTTAATTTCTACGGTTTTTTCGTACCAGGGCATATTGCCGCATCCCTGGCATGCGACTGCCCAAATAAGATGAGGCCACCAAGCGGATCGGCTGTCAATGCTCCTTTTCTTCCTCACCATTTTTACGCTGTGTCTTTTTCCTCTTTTTCTTCTGTTTATTTTTTCCCTTTCTTTCAAGACCCTCTAAACCCGTTGCCTTGTCCAAGAGATGCGCTTGCCCGCTAACCCATTCCAGTTCTTCAGTATCTGAAGAATCTTCATCTTGGCCGATAATTTTTTGTATGTAAGTTTTGGCGATAGCCACCGGGGCTTCAGGTTTATGACCCTCTTTGTTAGCCCGAAGGATTTCTTCTACTTTTTCTGCTTCCAGCGTGAAAAAAAGACCAGGTTCCCAGCAGCATTCGTAGGTATAAAGTTTCTTGAAGATGTCCACTTTAACCGCTTCGGCCTTTCCTTGGACAAATTCAAGAGGTTCCTTGTAAGAAGGCAACTGCTCGAATGCCTCCAGGTACATATCCAGTTCATAGTTCAGGCAGCACTTGAGTTTACCACACTGTCCGGCCAGTTTCTGAGAGTTGATGCTGAGAAACTGATAACGGGCGGCGCTTGTATTGACTGTTCTGAAATCCCGCAACCATGTCGCGCAACAGAGCTCCCTTCCACAGGAGCCAAGTCCACCCACCAAGCCAGCTTCCTGACGGGCTCCTAATTGGCGCATTTCCACCCGTACACCTAAAGTATGCGCTAGGTTTTTCACCAGTTTTCGGAAGTCCACTCGTTCGTCAGCCAAATAATAGACCAGAATTTTTGTACCATCACCCTGAAATTCCACATCAGTGACCTTAATATCCAGGCCATGAGATGCAGCCTGTTGACGAACCACAGGGAGGGCTTCTTTTTCCCTGGCTATGGCCTTCTGCCAACGATCGATATCAGACTGACGGGCCAGACGCAGCACGCGGCGCGGGGATGATTCTTTTTCGTAATCAAAACCCACCTTTTTCATTTGAATTTTTACCAGAGGACCGACCAGCTCCACCACCCCCACATCCACCCCCGGCGTGCCCTGAGTGCAGACCACATCACCCTGTCGCACACGTAACTCAGGCGGGCAGTAAAAAAATTCCTTCCGAGTGTTTTTGAATCGCACTTCTACCCAGGGAAAAGGCTGGCGTTCGGTTTCCCGATGCAGGGGCGACAACCAGTCATAAGTGTTGAGTTTATTACAGCCACCAGTGACACATAAGCCCCTATTCCCGCACCCTGCGGGTGCGGAAGCCGCACGGCCATATTGTAGGCGTGCATCACACGTGGCACACCCCATGTGCACAAAAATAAGGGCCCTTAATACTCCGAGTTAATGACCATCCCCTAGTATTGGGGATTTTCACTACTTATTGCTTCCCTGACTGGTGTTTGGGGTGGTGGGAATGCCCAATTTTTTCTTCACCTGGGCAGAAATATCGTCGGCCTCATCATAGTATATGAATGTGCCAAGGCTGCTATCAAACACATAGGAAAGTCCCATTTCTTTAGCCACTTCTCTGACGGCCTTGTCAAATTTTTCCTTTATAGGCGCATACACTTTTTGCTGCTTTTCCATGATTTCCTGCTGGAAAATGCGCTGGGTTTCCTCAAATTTTTGCTGTTTGTCCCGAATATTTTCTTCTTTAATACGGTTGATCGCCTCGCTTCTTTCCTTAAATTTTTCGCGATAATCACGAGCCAGATCCTCCAATTCTTTATACATCGCCATAAGTTCAGCCTGTAATTCCCTCTCAAAGCGGGCTATGGTACTGTCAGCCTCCGTAGATTCAGGCATCTGGCGAATTATATCATCCGAATTGACATGGCCGAATTTTCGGTTTTGAGCCAGGGAAGGGGAAATAAAGCAAAACACACTGACAACGATGAAATTAGCGACTATTATTAAGGACTTAATATTCATATCACCTAGCAATGTAAAATATTCAGTACAAATTTGGGGCCGCAAAGCTAAAATATTTTAGCTATTTCCGGAACTTTTAACTTCTCCCAGATACCTCCGGTAGGCAAAGGGGCCTTAATTATTAATGGAGATCCTGAAACAGGATGCTGAAATTGGACCATACGGGCATGAAGAGCAATGCTTCGATCTTTAAAACCCTTTTCATCCCCATACTTTACATCCCCTGCAATGGGGCACCCTAAATATTCCATAGTGGCTCTGATCTGGTGATGCCGGCCGGTGTGAAGATCCACCTCCACCAAATTATGATGGCGGAAAGCATGCAGGTGCCGATAGGTAAGCCGTGCTGGCAGGGCGCCTGGCAGCGGTTCCGGTGAAAAAAAACTCTTGTTGAGCGAAGTCTTTCGCCAAATATAGCCTTCGGCAATGCCTTCCGCTGAAGGGGGAGCTTGGCGGGTAATGAGCCAGTATATTTTTCGGATTTTTCGGTCGCGCAGCATTCCGTTAAGGCGTGTCAGGGCTTTGCTAGTACGAGCAAATAGAACGACTCCTGAAACGGGTCTGTCAAGCCTGTGAACTACCCCACAGAAAACGTTACCTGGTTTGTTATATCGGATCTTCAAATATTTTTTGGTCCATTCAACCAGGGACTCATCCCCATATGAATCGCTTTGCACTATTTCTCCAGGAAGCTTGTTTACCGCAATGATGTGGTTGTCTTCATAAAGGATGCGCCCGGCTTGGATATCCATGGACGCACTCAGCCCATCAATATTGCTCGGATGGAGAAGGAAAATTACCCGATTTTACATCTCGGATGTAGGCTTTGAACGCCTCTGTCATCGTCTGATGAAGTTGCAAATACTGGCGTAGGAAACGTGGCTTGAACTCGTAATTTATACCCAGCATATCATGTGTTACCAAAACCTGACCATCCACACCTGCTCCGGCACCAATTCCAATAACAGGAATTGTAAGCTTTTGAGCAATCTCAGTGCCAAGTGCGGCAGGTACTTTTTCCAGCACGAGGGCAAAGCACCCTAATTCCTGCAGCAAAAGGGCGTCAGAACGCACCTTTTGAGCTTCTTTTTCTTCTGTGGCTCTCACGCTGTAAGTGCCAAACTTATAAATTGACTGCGGCGTGAGCCCCAAATGGCCCATAACAGGTATGCCAGCTGACAGGATACGACGCACAGATTCTTCAATTTCACTACCGCCTTCCATTTTCACCGCATGGGCACCGGTCTCTTTCATGATACGAATGGCCGAATTAAGCGCTTCCTTTGAATTTCCCTGGTAACTGCCGAAAGGCAAATCCACAACCACCAGAGCACGTCGTACACCCCTAATCACAGAGGCCGCATGGTAAATCATCTGATCCAACGTGATGGGTAAGGTGGTTTCATGGCCAGCCATGATATTGGAAGCGGAGTCCCCCACCAGGATCACGTCAATACCTGCCCGGTCAATCAGACGCGCCATAGTGAAATCATAGGCGGTGAGCATAGCAATCTTTTCCCCTGCCTGTTTCATCTCCTGCAACCGATGGGTAGTTACCCGACGTAGTTCACCTGTGGTGGACATGGCGAAGGGTTTAGGCCACAAAGTAAGATAATTCCGCTAGATATCCTGCATTAAGAAATACCTCCTTCCACCCCCTACAGCCCATAAATCTATCATACCTTTGTGGCCCTTTATCAGCTTCATGCAACATCGGATCCAAGTGGGCAAAAACTTGTACATCGGACATGATGTCCCGGTTTTTATCATCGCAGAGATTGGTATCAACCACAACGGCTCTGAGGAGCTGGCTCTGAGAATGGTAGAATTAGCCCATGCCGCAGGAGCAAACGCTGTGAAATTTCAAAAGCGCACCCCTGAGATTTGTACACCACGTCATCAATGGGACAAAGTACGCCAGACCCCTTGGGGCGAGATCAGTTACATTGAATATAGACGACGCATAGAGCTTTCTCGTAAGGCTTATGAGGCCGTTGATGCTTTGTGCCGCAAACTGGGTATTATTTGGTTTGCCTCCTGCTGGGACGAGCCTTCCGTGGATTTCATTGAGCAGTTTGATGTACCCCTGTATAAAGTGGCCTCTGCTTCTTTGACCGATAAAGGGCTGCTCCAACGTCTTAAAGCCACCGGAAAGCCTGTGATTTTGTCCACAGGGATGAGCACAGTAGAAGAGATTGCCGCTGCCATTGAAGTGCTAGATACCGACAAGCTGGCTATAGCCCACAGTACATCAACCTATCCGTGTCCTCCGGAGGAACTGAACCTACGCGTGATTGAAACATTGAGACGTCAATACTATCCTATCCCCATAGGATATTCAGGCCATGAAACCGGTCTGGCCACCACCTACGCCGCAGTAGCTTTGGGAGCATGCTTTGTGGAACGCCACTTCACGCTGGACCGTGCGATGTGGGGCTCGGATCAGGCAGCCAGCGTGGAGCCTGAAGGATTTCGCCGTCTTGTGCGGGATATCCGTGATATTGAAAAGGCCCTTGGCGACGGTATTAAAAAAGTGTATGCCAGTGAATTGGAACCCCGCGCAAGACTTAGACGTTTCCTCTAAATGAAAAATCTGGAACTGCATTGTACTATCATCCTGGTCGCATGGACACTTCTGATTGTGATCCTGGAAAGGATCTTTCCCTATCGCCGTGGTTTGCCCATTTTTCGCGAAGGATTCTGGGTGGATTTGGTGTGGTACACGCTAATTCAAAGTTTTGTTTTAAAAATCGTAATATTTGATTGGATCATTTACCCGCTGGATCAAAGGTGGTCCCTGTCAGAATGGAAACTTCTGTACCACTGGCCCCTCTGGGCGCAGGTGGCGTTCTTCCTTGTGACGCATGACCTATACATTTATTGGTTTCATAGATGGCAGCATCGTAACAAAATTTTGTGGCGCACCCACGAGGCCCACCACAGCGTCAAAGAGGTGGACTGGCTGGCTGGTTCTCGTTCGCATAGCTTGGAAATCCTGATAAACCAAACCATTGAATTCGCCCCCATAGTGTTACTAGGGGCACGACCCGAAGTGGTACCCATCAAGGCTTTGCTAGATGCCTGCTGGGGCATGTTCATCCATGCTAATCTCCGGATAAATCTGGGACCTTTTAAATATGTCCTTAACGGCCCAGAGATGCACTTGTGGCACCATGCCGATGAATTGCAGGTTTACCATCGGAATTTCGCTACGAAATTGTCCCTGTGGGATTGGATCTTCAACACAGCCTATCTGCCAGGACGACAACCCCTAAAATGGGGCCTGTGGTATCCATTTCCGAAAGATTATTTTTTGCAACATGCCTATGCCTTCTGGCGGTTTGATTTTCGTCGCCTTGAGGAAAATCCCCGCTGGCAATGGTATTTTGCCTGGAGGCAGCAATTGATGAATGCTATTAAACAAATAATAAAAAGCTCCTATTCTCCGGACAACCTCCCCGTATCCCGAACTCATCAAAAAGAGCCTGCTGAAGCGCTATGAATCCATGGTTAAGCCTAATCCTGGCATCCATGATGGAGATAGGGTGGATTTTTTCTCTTAAATTTTTAAGATTTTCAGCCATTAAAAGCCTCAAACTCCACCTCCTTTTAAAAGGGTTAATTTATTGGAAACCCCTAATGCCTCTGCTTGGATACATGTGCTTTGGTCTCGCCAATATTCTGCTGTTCAACCACGCCTTGAAGCACATTCCAGCCCCACTGGCTTTTGCGGTGTGGATGGGCCTGGCTTTGGCCGGCACTACGATAGCTGAAGCCTGGGTGAGCGGAGTGCGGCCCTCTTTCTTTCAGGTCCTATTTACTTTACTTATTTTCACAGGAATCGTGGGCCTTAAAATATCAGCGGATCGCTCTTCACCATGATAGCCCGTTTCAGTTTTGGCAACAGGATCCTAAGAGTTCCTCTTGATCAGGGCGTAGATATATCACTTCCGGTGGATGCAGCGGCTCAGCTTACAAGAGCCTGGCATGCTCCTCCTCCTGTTGAATCTCCCATTTTGTATGACAGACCGGCCTCCGTGAGCCAAGGCTTTTCCGTAAATTCTTTCCAGATAACGCTGGCTCCACACAGCCATTGTACCCACACAGAATGGTGCGGCCACTTCCTGAGCGACCGTCAACCTTTGCCCGTGAATAAGGTACCCCTTTGGATGCCAGCCCTTCTATTATCCCTTTTTCCTCGAACCGATACCCAAGGACAATCCTGGCTAACACGGGAAGACCTGCAACATCTTTTTCTGTCAGGAGAACATATTCCAGCCGTTATAGTGCGGACCCTGCCAAACTCAGGAACCAAGCGGACGGCTAACTATAGTGGTCAAGGGGCGGCGGCTTTTGAGCCAGAAGCCATGTCCTTTCTCCGGGAGGAAGGGGTGTGTCACCTCTTAACAGATCTTCCCAGCGTAGATCCAGAAAAAGATGGCGGGGCCCTCAGAGCCCACAGAACTTTTCTGAATCATAGCCCGGAGCAGGAACCCCTGCGAACCATAACAGAATTGGTGTATGTACCGGACCATTGTCGGGATGGGCTTTATGTGCTTAATCTACAATTGGCGCCAATCCCGGGGGATGCCGTGCCTTCACGGCCCATTATTTTTCCTTCAGCAGGCTAATTGCGTTGGGCTTTGGGGGCATTGGAAACACTTTACTATTGAGGTATAATACTTTTTCACGAAAGAAAACAGAAATTTTTGTAGAAAGATTGTCTCCTTATTGTTTTGAGGATTCGCAAAATTTGCATCACAGGTAAGAAGCTTGATTTTGATTCAGTAATCCATGAGAACTCTAAAGGATGTATACCTTAATAAGAAGCCCATTTTGAAAGGACCTTTCATAAAAATATATTTCATTGCGTCTAATGAATCCTTTGCCAATTTTAAGTACAAAAACTTTACCTTTAATTCTTTTTTTTCATAGACGTTTTAGGTCTCATCTGCCTTAAAAAGTCTCGTTTCAGTAAAAAAATTTCTCGTTATTGAAACTAAATGAACCTTGCAACTATTCTTAATCCCATAAAGAGATCCTTTAAAAATGTCTTTTTTCTTTAAATAAAACTTTATATTGTTTTCAAACTCATTAAATAGGAAACTAGGACCTCAGAAACAAATAATAACCAAATACAGAACAAATTACATTATCTTTTAGTACGAAAAATTAATGTGTATTTATAACTTGGTCACAGCATTTTTTTTCATAAACCACAACATCGTTTCTCTAAGCCCTTCATCTATCAAAACAGAGGGGGTGAAACCCAATTCTTGTGAAATACGATCTATTGAAGCCGTAGATCGCTTAATGTCGCCAGGCCGGGGAGGGCAGTATTGGATGACGGAACGGCTCTGTTGCCCCTCTATTTCGCTGTAGAGCTTCAGAATTTTTTCGGCAAGGGCTTTTATAGTGGTGGCATAACCACAACCCACATTGTAAATCCTGAGGCCTTTTTCCAATCCCTTTTCTATGGCCTTTAAATTGGCCTCCACCACATTGTAAACGTACGTAAAATCCCGCTCTATTGTACCATCTCCGTAAATCTGGAGGGGCTTTCCCTCAAGACACCATTGAATAAAACGGGGTATGACAGCAGCATATGGACCTTGCGGATCCTGACGTGGCCCAAAAACATTAAAATAACGAAGACCGATGGAAGGATAATTATAGCATTGATAAAAAATTTCAGCATACCTTTCATTAATGGATTTGGTAAGTGCGTAGGGAGATAAGGGTTTCCCTGTCTTTTCTTCCAATTTAGGAATGTCATCATTATCTCCATAAACCGATGAAGAAGAAGCGTAAATGAAATGCCGAACATTATTCTTATAAGAAGCATGCAGGACATTGAAGAAACCATCCACGTTCACAGCATGTGTTGAAAAAGGGTCTTGTATAGAACGAGGTACCGAGCCAAGTGCAGCATTATGAAGCACAATATCCTTGTTTTTTGTGGCCTTTTCGCAGGCATCATAATCACGTATATCCATCTGGAGAAATTCAAAAGCAGGATTAGATTCTAACTCAGAAATATTTTGGCGATAGCCTGTACTTAGATTATCCATTACAGTCACTAAAGCGGCTCCGTGGGCTAAACAATAGTCCGCTAGATGAGAACCAATGAATCCAGCTCCTCCGGTTATCAGAATTTTTTTACCCGCTATACGAGGATCCATTTTTTTTGCATTTAATTAAAGCCGTGCATCTACCATTTCAAGGGGAAAGAAACCTTTTACATCCCAAAGGACGCCAGGCTGGGCTAGATATTCCTTAACTGGGAAATTAGCAAAGACTTTATGGGCCACGGCCAAAATGATGAGATCATAACGGCCCTGGAGCTTTTGGGAATCTTGAATAAGCTCTATATCATATTCATGGGCTACATCCGCTGGATTGGCCCATGGGTCCCATATGTCCACATCAATGGCATAATCTGAAAGCTCATTGTAGATATCAATGACGCGCGTGTTGCGCACATCTGGGCAATTTTCCTTAAAAGTAAAACCCATGATGAGGGCCCGCGAGCCCTTAACAGGAATTCCTTTTTTAACCATCAATTTGACGGCCTCGTCGGCTACATATTTCCCCATACCATCATTGAGTCGGCGCCCTGCCAGAATGATTTCCGGGTGATAACCCACTTCTTGGGCTTTTTGGGCCAAATAATAAGGATCCACACCAATACAATGGCCCCCCACAAGTCCTGGCGAAAATTTCATGAAGTTCCACTTCGTGCCGGCAGCTTCTAGTACTGATTGGGTATCAATGTTCAGAAGCCTGAAAATCTTTGCCAGTTCGTTTACAAAAGCAATGTTGATATCACGCTGGGCATTTTCAATGACTTTGGCCGCTTCGGCTACTTTAATAGAGGGCGCACGGTGTGTTCCAGCGGTAATAATACTTCTGTAAAGCGCGTCCACTTTTTCAGCCACCTCTGGAGTTGAACCTGATGTGATTTTAAGAATCTTTGTGACAGTATGTTCTTTATCACCTGGATTGATCCGTTCCGGGGAATAGCCAGCAAAAAAATCCACGTTGTACCGGAGCCCGGAAACTCTTTCCAACACAGGTACACATTCCTCTTCCGTAACACCTGGGTACACCGTAGATTCATAAATTACGATATCTCCTTTCTTCAATACTGAACCCACCGTTTCGCTCGCACGATACAAAGGGGTGAGATCAGGCCGGTTATGTTTATCAATCGGAGTAGGTACAGTTACGATGTAATAATTGCAGCGTTTAAGCTCGTTTTTGTCGGTGGTGCAATACAGGCCAACGGGAGCAGTAGGCTCTTTGGCCAACACGGACTTAAGATGGATCTCATCCACTTCCAGGGTGGAATCGCGCCCGCTGGAGATTTCTGAAACCCGGTTGGGATTGATATCAAAACCAATAACAGGGTATTTGCGCGCAAATTCCACTGCAAGCGGCAGGCCCACGTAGCCTAAACCGATGATACCAATATGAATATTTTGATCCGACATATTTTATTTTTTTAAAAGCCAATGAGTTTTGGTGCACGCGGACTCAGTATGACATCCCGAACATTCCTCATACCCGTTAAAAAAGAAAGAAATCTCTCCAGACCTAACCCAAAACCGCTATGCGGAACTGATCCGAATCGTCTGAGATCTAGGTACCAATTCAAGGCGGCTCGACTTATTTTCATCTCTTCCATACGGCGCAGAAGTACCTCCAACCGTTCTTCTCTTTGAGAACCACCCACGACCTCACCTATTCCCGGAAATAATATATCCATGGCAGCCACGGTTCGGCCGTCCTCATTTAACCGCATATAAAAGGCTTTGATCTCCTTGGGATAATCAATGACCACAACAGGTCCGCGAAAATGTTGTTCTGTCAGATATTTCTCATGCTCACTTTGAAGGTCGGCGCCCCACCGAGGTTCAAATTCAAAAGGATGACCCGATTTACGTAAAATCTCTATGGCTTCCGTGTACGAAACTTTATGGAAGGGTTGCGAAATGGCCGCCCGTAGATCTTGCAACAAGTCAGGTTGATAACGTTGAGCCAGGAAGTTCAGGTCAGAGGAACAATGCTCTAATACATATTGAATGCAATATTTTAGAAAACTTTCAGCCAATTCAATGTTGTCGTTCAGGGTAAAAAACGCAGCCTCCGGCTCAATCATCCAAAATTCCGAAAGGTGACGCGTCGTGTTGCTGTTTTCGGCTCGGAATGTGGGGCCAAAAGTGTACACCCGTGACAATGCCAGCGCTCCCGCTTCAGCCTGTAATTGGCCGGATACCGTAAGGTAGGCTTCGGACCCGAAAAAATCCTCGCACAGGGCTTCTTGCTCCGGCTTTTCACAGCAGACAGGAAGGGTGGTAACGCGAAACATAGCGCCCGCACCCTCAGCATCGGTGCCTGAGATAATGGGCGTATGCAGCCATACAAAGCCATTCTCATCAAAAAAGCGGTGTATTGCCTGCGAGAGATGATGCCGGATGCGAAAAACAGCTCCGAAGGTATTGGTACGTAAACGCAAATGGGGGATGGTGCGCAAAAAATCCAGGCTGTGTCCCTTTTTCTGGAGAGGGTAAGCTGCAGGATCTGCTGGCCCCAAAATTTCTAGCGAGTGCACCTGGACCTCCAGTGCCTGTTCCTTACCAGGGGAAGGAACTAAAACTCCTTTTACCCGAATGGCGCTGCCCGTGTGTACATGACGCATATCTTCGTCTTTGATAGTGCCAGAAATCACCACCGCTTGCAGATTTTCCAGGCAACTGCCATCGTTAAGTGCCAGAAAAACAACATTCTTGCTATCTCGGCGTGTACGAACCCAGGCACAGACCTCCGCCGTATCACCAGCCCTGCCTGCGTTCAGAATTTCACGAATTAGCTTGATGGGGGCTTGCAGTTTCACTACGAGGAAGGATATTCAAGTTTCACTGAAGGTGTCAGACAGAGGGCCTGACATGTCAGAATGTAACCCTCCTGAACTTCTTTTTCAGTAAGGATGTTGTTTTCAATCATTTTCACTTGGCCGTCAAGCAACTTGGCCATGCAGGTGGAACAAACGCCTGCCTCACAAGAATAAGGGGGATCCAAACCAAAATCCTGTGCTGCTTTTAATAGGGTGGTTCCTTTTGGCACAGGCACCTGATACTCTTTTCCTCCCAATATAATACATGCTTGACAGGATACCACCGCATTGGAAGAACTCAGAGAAATGGATTGTGTCTGCTCTGCGGGCTTAAAGTATTCTATTTTTATTGCGTCTTTTGACACCCCGGCCGAGGTGAGGCCGGCTATGGCTTCCTGCATCATGCCAGTTGGCCCACACACGTAAAATTCCTGCGGAAAGGATGGCTGGAATTGTTTTTTATAAAGGGCAGCAAAGTCATTGGCCATTAAAGGCCCTTTTAATCCATTCCAGAAAAGTCCAGCCGAGTCCAGCGCTTGAATGTAAGTAAAACGGTCCCTATAAGCACGGGCCAGTTGCAGCAGTTCGTTTGCAAAAATCACAGAGTCTTTATTTCGGTTTGCATAAACAAGCGTTACCAGACTTTCACGCTCCGTGCGTAAAACGGCTTTAAGAATAGAATAAATTGGAGTAATTCCGCTTCCTCCGGCAATTAGAAAGTACTGCACTCTGCGAGCAGGGTCTAGAGCGGGTGTAAACCTTCCTTCAGGCTTCAGAGACCACAGAATATCTCCAGCTTTCAGGGAGTCGTTTAAATACTTGGAAGCCAGTCCATTTTCCACTTTTTTAACGACCACAGCCAGCGGTTCTTCTTCTCCTGGCAGGGAGCATAAAGAATAGGATCTGCGCACGGGTCCAAAGCCAGGAATAGGAATTTCAAAGGTCAGGTATTGTCCTGGTTTAAAGTTGGTGAAGGCAATCTTTTGATCCGCAGGCGGTTCCAGGAAAATGCGCACAGCGTCCCGCGTTTCCCTTTTCACTTCAGTCACCTTCAACGGCACCCAGGCAGACATCGTTTGAGAAAATTCCTAAAATTGCTGCCAAAATTGCGGCAAATATAATGCCTCACCCATCCCTCATACAGGCACATGTCCGGTAAATACAAGTCCATACTAGTCGGAGCCCGAGGCCTTACAGGCAGACTGGTTCTCCAAAAATTATTAGAACGAGATGAGTTTGAAAAGGTGGTAGTACTTGGTCGAAAAAGCTGTCAGGTTCACCATCCTAAACTCACCGAGTACATAACCCAGTTCAATGACCTAGATAAATATACTTTTTGGCCTGAAAGCGATGTATTGTTCTGCTGCATCGGCACCACAATGGCCAAGGCCGGCGGGAAGGAAGGCTTCAGAAAAGTTGATTATGATATCCCCGTTAATTTGGCCCGGTATTGCGCACTATTTAACATAGAGTTTTATCTGATGTCATCCCTAGGCGCCGATCCAAATTCACCCAATTTTTATCTAAAAACTAAAGGCGAAACTGAGAAGGCCGTATTGGAGGCTGGTATTCCTACTGTGAAAATTTTCCGGCCTGCCGTATTGCTGGGCCGACGAAATGAATTAAGGCCGGGGGAAGAAGCTGGCCGTTTGTTTCTAAAACTCATAAAGCCATTTCTTAAGGGAAGGCTGAGGCGATACACCCCCATCAATGCGGCTGCCGTGGCCGAGGCTATGATAGTCACCTTTCTGTCAGGTGATAAGTCTACACAAATTATTGAGAATGATAAAATTCTGGAATTGTCCAAAACCCTCTGATACGGACATTCTCCTGTTCATAACTGTTTTAGAGCTTTTTCCATAATAGTTTCCTCATCTATTACCTTCGTGGGGAATTTCTTAATTCCAAACCAAACATGGAAAACGCAGGTATTGAAACCGGTTCTCGGCAAAGTGGTTCTAACCAGGGGCTTGTGATCGCCCTTGCCGTCCTTTTGGTTCTATTGCTAGGGGCTGCAGGATATTTGGGCTATGAATTTGTTAGTAATGCAAAAACCATTAAAGAACAAAAAGAAAAAATCGTAGTCATCACTAAGGAAAGAGATGACGCCTTGGCCGAATTGGAATCCCTCCGAAAAAAGTACGAGGAACTGAACACCCAAAATGCAGATCTTATGGCCCAGCGTGACGAAGCCCTTAAGCGAATTGCCGAGTTAGAAACCAAACTCAGAAGGGCCTATGCTGCAGGGGAAAGCGGAGGAAGCGGCGGCAGCACGCCCAAGGGTAAGGTGCGTCAAGAAATTGAAAGGCTTAAAAAAGAATACAATGAATTGCTCGCACAGGTAGATAAGTTGAGAGCCGAAAATGCTTCTCTGAAGGATGGCAAGTATCGGGCCGAACAAGAATTAAACAAAACAAAACAACAATACGAACAACTGGCCGCTACCTGCAAAACTCTCCAGGAGAAAGTAGACCTCGCTTCTATTCTTAAAGTGGCTGAGATGAAGGCCTTTGCTTCGGAAGTGAAAAAGAACGGTAAGGAAAAAGTAACCGATAAGTCCTCCAAAGCTAACAAAATGGAATGCTGCTTTA
>JANWWQ010000089.1 GCA_025055635.1 Flavobacteriales bacterium | reverse complement strand
AGTTTCCAATGGAACGCAACATGCGGATGGCCATGTTGCGCATGCGCTGGAACACTGTGTCGGGCAGGGTCATCGCAGGCGCCACCGTAATGCTATCGCCGGTGTGGATGCCCATCGGGTCAAAGTTTTCAATCGTACAGATGATCACCACGTTGTCATGGCTGTCCCGCAGCAACTCCAGTTCAAACTCTTTCCATCCATACACCGATTTTTCAATTAACACTTCATGGATGGGGGAAGCCATGAGGCCCCGATGCAGGAGGGTGTCAAAATCCTCCCGCCGTTGCACAAAGGCGCCCCCCGTGCCCCCCAGCGTGTAGCTGGGGCGGATGACCAACGGAAAGCCAATGCGCTGGGCTATTTCTTTTCCCTGCAGGAAGGAGTTTGCAATTTGTGATTCGGCCACCGGCACGCCGATGTCCTTCATCAGTTGTCTGAAGGCTTCCCGGTTTTCTGTGCGCTCAATAGCCTGAATATCTACTCCAATCAGGCGTACATTGAACTCCTTCCAGATACCGAGTTCCTCGCATTGCTTGGCCAGGTTCAGCGCCGTCTGTCCGCCCATCGTGGGTAGCACGGCATCAGGCTGGTGCTTTTCCAGGATTTTCACAATGCTCTCAGGCTCCAGAGGCCAGAGGTACACGTGATCGGCCGTGACGGGATCGGTCATGATGGTGGCCGGGTTATTGTTGATGAGGATGACCTCTACGCCCTCCTCGCGAAGGGCTCGGGCAGCCTGAGACCCCGAATAATCAAATTCACAGGCCTGACCAATGATGATGGGGCCACTACCGATGATAAGCACCGAACGGATGCTGGGATCCTTAGGCATGTTCGGAGGGCAAAGGTACCTGCAAGGGGGGCCAGGGCCAAGTATTGTTCATATTTTAATGGAATTGATGGCGCGTGGAGAAACGAGGCTGCTCCGATAACCGCATTCTTTTGGCGATTTTCAGACGTTATAGCCATAGCCTTAGAGACTTTTAGCATTTTAGTAATTCAATCTAAAAGGCCTCATTTTCCTTTGCGCTTTGAGGGTTTTACCTGCATCCAGGTCCGCATCGTTGGAAGCAAAGGGTATACTAGAACAAAAGCTCCGAGAAAGTCTAGGCCGGATGGTTATAGTTTCTACTCCAAAGTAATTTTACGGAGGGTACCTTCTTTTAAAAAACTTTAGATTGAAAATGAATATGTGTCCCGATAATCCCATTCTCAACAGCCCTTATGAAGAACCCAAGTTTCATTATGCTACAGACCTTGATGGTTCTTTGAATTATCTGGATATACGGCAGGGACGGCGGATATTTATCCCTGATATTCAGGTGATGCCGACCAAGCAGGCACGGCCTGCCACGATTTTTGAGGTCAATGATCTCGTTGCCGAGTACGGCACGCATCTCATCAACCTTTGCCGCCAGGAAGTAGGAAAATGGCGTAGTGAAAAATACCCTCACACCACAAGGGTTACTAGGGAGTTACTTTTGTTTTGGTTTGAAAATCCTGAACGGCACGCAATAAGTAAACTATTTTTTGCACAGCGGGAAGCCATTGAAACCGCCATTTGGCTGAATGAAGTGGCCAGTAAATCAAATGCCGGACAAAACATCCTGAATAGAATTCGTGAAGCTCAAAAAACAGTTAGCGATAACCCCGAAGACCATCTGCCCCGTATTGCTTTCAAAATGGCCACAGGAACCGGCAAGACCGTCGTGATGGGGTGCTTAATTCTGTACCACTACTTTAACAGGCAAGAATATAAAAACGATGTCCGTTTCGCTGATTACTTTTTGATTGTTACCCCAGGAATCACCATTAAAGATCGTTTGGGAGTTTTGTTTGTGGATACCAAAAACAAATACAAACGTGAAGACTATTATTTTCAAAGAAAATTAGTGCCTCAAAACCTGGAACACCGACTGGAGAATCTGAATGCACGCCTGGTGATTACCAACTATCATGTATTTGAACCTAAAACTCTTCAAGGTAACAAAAAAAGTCCTTTTGATGGCAAGGTGGACACATCCGGCAAAAAACTGGAAGCCAAAGAAGATTTCTCACAAGTTATACGTCGAGTATTAGGGAAATTCAAAAAAGACAGCCGTCTGCTAATCATTAATGATGAGGCCCATCACTGTTATTTACCTAAATCGTCAGGCCGAACGGAGGATAATGAAGAAACTGATGAAAATGCCCGGGCCGCGGTGTGGTTTACCGGAATAAAGGAAGTGGCTAAAAGGTATAAGGTCTCCTGTATTTATGATTTGTCGGCTACGCCATACTATCTGAAAGGTTCCGGGTACACCCCTTACAGCTTGTTCCCGTGGGTGGTTACGGATTTTGGCCTGATTGAAGCCATTGAAAGCGGACTGGTGAAAATTCCTTTCCTGCCCGAAAGCGACAACACTCAGGAAATAACGCAAGCCAAATTACGCGACATCTATTTGTATGTGAAAGACGAGTTGCCACGCAAAGGACAACGCAGGAAAAAATCGGAAGCCAAGGAAGAAGGCAAAACACTAAAAGAAGCACCACCGCAACTTCCGGTCTTGGTAAAAGCGGCCTTGGACCAGTTTTATAATCATTATGAAGACTACTATGAAGGCCACCGTAAGCAGCTTGAAGAAAGGCCCAATCTTTTCTCACCACCGCCAGTTTTCATTATAGTGTGCAATAATACTTCGGTTTCCAAAGAAGTGTATAAATACATTGCAGGTTATGAATTTGAAAATGAAAAAGGGGAATTAGTTACTGTTCCCGGCCATTATGAATTATTTTCGAACTACGACCAAAAGACCAATAAGCCGTTGAGACGGCCACCCACTTTGCTCATTGACAGCGATGCACTGGAAAACAGCGATCAAATCAATGAGGATTTTAAAAAGATTTTCGCTTCAGAAATAGAGGAATTTAAAAAAGATTATGCCAGAATGTATGGACAAGGTAGCGCTGAACGCATAACCGATGCTCAAATTTTGCGTGAAGTGGTAAACACTGTGGGTAAGCCTGGAAAATTAGGTGCTCATATTCGTTGCGTTGTATCCGTATCCATGCTCACGGAAGGATGGGACGCCAATAACGTAACTCATATTATGGGCATTCGCAAATTCGGTTCTCAATTGCTGTGCGAACAAGTGGCCGGTCGTGCTTTGCGCAGAATGAGTTACTATTTGCAAGGCTACGATAGTGAGGGTAACCCAACAAACGACAAACGAAAAATTGTGGTGGAAAAATTTCCCCCCGAATATGCTCACATTATTGGTGTACCTTTCAAAATGTTTAAAGGTGGAAAATCCACTACACTACCCACACCTGTTGAATCGACGCACATATATGCTTTGCCCGAGAGACAAGCAGCACATGAAATCACTTTCCCAAATGTGGTGGGTTATCGTATAGAAAATGCCAATGACGAATTGACATATGATTTTAGCGCAGTAGAAAATTTTGAAATAGATTGTTCAAAATTTCCCTTGCAAACTACCATGGCATCTGCCTTTTTGCCCAAAGAAGAAAAACTGCAAGTGCAAAGTGTGTTTGAAAAACGCAAACAGGAAATCATTTTCTTGCTTACCAAAGCGCTCATCAACTATCATTTCAGCGATGACGACAAAAACCCTAGATTTCAATACTTCGGCAAGCTTAAAGAAATTGTTGAATATTGGTACATCAATAAAGTGGTTTTGATAGGCGAAAACGACGAGAAGTTTAAAAAGTTACTCTACTTCTTTAATCCCAAGTTGATGGCAGACCATATCCGCAGGGGCATCAATCCCCACATCAATACCACTGAGTACATTCGGCCTGTGTTCAACTACTACAATAAATTCGGAAGTACTAAATATGTGAATGGCAATACGGCAAAAGAAGTTTATCCCACACAAAAAAGCCATGTGAACTTTGTGGTTGCCGATACGGATTCTTGGGAGCAAATAGCCGCTAAAACTTTGGAAGAACTGCCACAGGTGAAATCTTATGTGAAAAACAACTTTCTTGGCTTTTCCATACCGTACGTAAAGGACGGAAAAGACAAACTCTATTTCCCCGACTTCATTGCTCGGGTAAAAGGTAAAAATGGTACAGAGAAAAACCTAATCATTGAAATCTCTGGTATGAGTCAAGACAAAGCGGAGAAAAAATGGTATGTGGTAAACCGTTGGCTGCCTGCCGTGAATGCACTAAAAGATAAATACGGTTATCCTGAATGGCATTTTATTGAAATTGCCAATGACATCAGGAACATAAAGAACCAATTGATTGAAAAAATCGCCAGCATTTAGTTATGCCGGGGACATTTTCACAGATTTATATACAGATAGTGTTTGCCGTAAAGGGCAGAGAAAGTTTAATACACCCGGCGTGGGAAGAAGAATTGTATAAATATATTAGTGGTATCGTTAGAAACAAAGGACAAAAAATGTTAGCGATAAATGGGATGCCAGACCATATTCATTTTTTGATTGGCATGAAGCCTTCATGTTGTTTGTCGGATTTGATACGGGAGGTGAAAAAGTCATCCAACGATTTTATACGAGAAAAAAAGTTTTCAAGGTTCGGGTTTCAATGGCAGGAAGGATATGGTGCCTTTTCCTATAGCCATTCGGCATTGAATGATGTAATCAGATATATCAATAATCAAAAGGAGCATCACAAGAAGCAAACGTTCAGAGAAGAATACATGGAATTTTTAAAGAGATTTGAGATAGAGTTTAAGGATGAGTATTTATTTGAATGGATCAAATAAATAAATCCGAGATGTGTGTGGCTTTAGGCGGTGAGGAGGAAAAAACATACGACCCCGTCGGGGTCGTATTCTTTTTGTCATATTGTTTTTCTATAAAC
>JANWWQ010000088.1 GCA_025055635.1 Flavobacteriales bacterium | reverse complement strand
AGTATGAGTTCAAGCTGACGCTGGGCAGCAACACATGGACGGTGCTCAGGCCTAATCGTGGATGCTATCTAAAGCTTTTCGGTCCCAGCAACTGGGCAGCGGGGACTTATACTGTAGAGGTGCGGTGGAAGACGTCGTATGGGGAGTGGAGTCCGTGGGGGCCGGCATGCACCCTCGTAGTGCCTACTCCGTTGAACATGGAAGCCGAGGGTGTGACGGAGGATTGGTTTGACGTGCAGGCGTTTCCTGTGCCGTTTGAGGAGAGCTTCAGTCTGACGGTGCAGACCACGCAGAGCGCACCTGTGCATGTGAGTGTGGTGGACATGAATGGCCGGATTGTGGAGGACCGTGTGGTACAGTTGGAGCATAACGGACTGCTCATGCTGGGAGAGGGCTGGGCTGACGGGGTATATGCCATCCGCGTGCAGCAGGGCACGGAGGTGAGGACCTTGCGGGTAGTGAAAGCTGGCCAGCAATAAGAGTTTTAAGAAAAACGAAAAACACAGATGACCGGCCCTCGCAAGAGGGCCGGTTTTATTTATGAAGAATTTTGGAGAGGTGATTGCGGAAGCCATTCGCGGCATGGCTGCGGAGCTTCCAGTAGTCTGGTTGTTGCGGGCTTTCTTTAAGATTAGTGTATGACGAAGAATTTCTGCCCCACTTACCTAAAATTTCAGGAAAGCTTAGGCTGATGAAGAATTTTCGGGCGAAGCTTCTGGTTGTGAGGTTGGAAGATGGAAGCTACGTCTGAAAAGAAGGCCAAGCACCACACCACAAGTGATGGAGGCGTCTGCCACATTGAATACGGGCCGAAAAAAGACGAAATAGCCGTCAGGTCCGAAAAGGGCTTCCGGAAACCAAGATGGAGCATCAGTTCGGGCAATCCGAATGATTTCAAAATAAAACATATCCACCACCCGCCCTTGCAGAAAACTGCCATAGCCGCCTTCAGCCGGAAATAGCACCGCTTTTGTGGAGGGGTCTGATGCGGAAAAAAGGAGGCCATAAAATGCACTGTCAATGACGTTTCCGATGGCTCCGGCTAAAATGAGGCTCAAGGATGCCAACACTTTTGCTGGGGAGCCAGCCCTGTAATAGCGAATGAGCAAGTGAATCAAGATGCCGATTAGACCGAGCCGAAATAGACTAAGGAGGATCTTGCCCCATTGGCCACCGAGCTCCAGACCGAAGGCCATACCATAATTTTCCAGAAAATGGAGCTGGAAAAAAGAACCTATCACGGGCCTGCTTTCTCCGAGTGTGAACGTGGTCTTCACCCAAACCTTAAGGCATTGGTCCAATAGGAGAACACCAAAAATTATAAGCAAAATAAGAGCTTTTCTCATGAACAGGGAAAGACGTGGAAGCGGCCGAAACTCAGCCTCAGCGGTTCTGCTTCAGCTTGGCTTCCAGGCTGAGGGTGGCATGGGGAACGGCCATGAGCCGCTCCTTCGGTATAAGCTTGCCGGTTTCTCGGCAAATACCGTAGGTTTTGTTTTGAATGCGCACCAGAGCGGCTTCCAAATTCTGAATGAATTTCTTCTGTCGCATGGCCAACTGACCTATTTCTTCACGGGTCATGATTTCGGAGCCGTCCTCCACCAACTTAAATGTGGGTGAGGTATCGTCAGTGGAATTGCTGTCTTTATAGTTAAAAGCGCTTTGGAGCAATTCCAGCTCCTGACGTGCTTTCTGGAGCTTTTTTTCAATCAGTTGGCGAAATTCCTCTAATTCCTGATCGCTGTAGCGTGTTTTTTCGGTGCTCATATGTTCCTTTTCAGATAAAGGTTTAACGAAATTTTCTCTCCTTCCCCAACTTCAAATTGATAAGGTAAATTATTGCTCTCATGGAGCACGAGTTGTTCAGCCAAAACTTCCCCGCAAATATAGGCTGAAAAACTTTGAAGTGCCTTCAAAGCAAGCGGCGTGCCGGAAGCTTCCAATATGATACGGTCATTCACGGCGAGCTGAAGTTCTTTACGCAGGTTTTGAATGCGGTTCACAATATCGCGTGCCAGGCCTTCTTGCACCAAGTCATCAGTGAGTGTTACATCCAACGCTACGGTATGCCTTCCATCGGAAGCAGAATGGAAGCCCTCTACATCCAAGGTTACGATTTCCACATCAGTTTTGTTAATCTGCACAGGACCTGAAGGAAGGTCCAGAGAAATTATGCCCCGATTTTCCAATTCAGCTATTTGTGTTGAAGAAAGGTTTTTAATGGCTTCTGCTACTTGTTGGAGGCGTTGACCAAAACGGGGCCCCAGCTTTTTAAAAACAGGACGGGCCGATTTGCGTACCCAGGCGCTCTCATCTGTGACAGGGACCACTTCTTTCACGTTCACCTCACTCATCAAGAGGGGGACCACTGACTGCAAGGCTCGGGCTTCTTCGTCACTGGACACTGGTACAAACAAACGGCGCAGGGGCTGGCGAACACGAATTTTGAGTTTTTTTCGAATGGAAAGAGCCAACGATGTGAGACTCCGAGCCAAATTCATCTCCTCTTCCAGCTTTTCGTCCATAGACAACGGCACGGGTTCGGGAAAGTCCGTTAAATGTACCGAGATCTTTCGGGTATACTCTTCAGCGCGAAGGAGGCGGTACAACTTCTCGGCATAGAAAGGGGCCACAGGGGCTATGAGGCGGCTAAGGGTGTCCAGGCATGTATATAACGTATCGTAGGCTGAATCCTTATCTTTAGAGGCTTCGCTTTTCCAGAAGCGTCTCCTATTGAGCCGAATATACCAGTTGCTGAAGTCTTCATCCACAAATCTTTCTATGGCCCGACAGGCAGGCATAGGTTCATAATCATCCAACGCCTCTCGGACCTGTTGAATGAGGCGGTTCAGTCGTTGTAAAATCCACTTGTCAAAAGCATTTGAACCGTCAAAGGGTCTCTGTTTTCCGAAGGGTCGTGGAAAGTATCCATCAACGTTGGCATAAGTGGCCAGGAACAAGTAGGCATTGTGGAGAGTTCCAAAAAGGCCTTTGATCACCTCCATGGGTCCTTTAGGATCAAAACGCAAGTTTTCCCATGGGTGGGCGTTGGCCATCATGTACCAACGAATGGCATCAAAACCAGTGCTTTCAGCCAGAGCCAATGGGTCAATGGTGTTGCCCAGGCGCTTTGACATTTTGTTGCCGTTTTTGTCCAGTACCAAGCCATTAACCACCACATTCTTAAAAGCGGGAGAATCAAAAAGGAGGGTGGCAATAACGTGCAGAGTAAAAAACCATCCCCGCGTTTGGTCCACCCCTTCAGCGATGAAATCGGCCGGAAAGGAGGCCCTGAATTTTTCTTCGTTTTCAAATGGCCAGTGCCACTGGGCGTAGGGCATACTGCCACTGTCAAACCAGACATCAATCAAATCGGGTTCCCTACGCATGGGGCGTCCGGAGGGCGAAACTAAGATCCATTCATCCACGAAGGGTTTGTGCAGGTCTACTCGGGCATAATATTCTTTAAGGCTCTCTCCTTCCTTCCTGCGAAGGGGATTGTGGGACATAAAACCAGCCTCTACCGATTGATCCAGAAGTCGGGAAAGCTGTTCCAGGGAGCCCACACAGATTTCCTCCTGTCCGTCCTCCGTGCGCCAAATGGGGAGGGGAATACCCCAGAAGCGACTACGGGAGAGATTCCAGTCCACAAGATTTTCCAACCAGTTGCCGAATCGGCCTAAACCCGCAGATGCAGGTTTCCAGTTAATAAGCCGGTTGTTGCGCAATAGGGCCTCGCGGACAGCTGTGGTTTTCACAAACCAGGAGTCAAGAGGATAGTAAATCACAGGCTTGTCGGTGCGCCAGCAATGGGGATAATTGTGCTCATAAGTTCCCGCTTGCAAGGCCTTTCCCTCTTTTTTCAGGCGGATTACAATGCGTTCGTCAACGGAAAGATATTTTTCCCGACCCTGTTTGCGGGCTTCTGCGGCCAGTTGTTCTTCCGTATAGTACGCAGCCTTTACGTATTCGCCGGCAAAATCTGTGACCTCTTCTGTAAAGCGGCCCTGTTTATCCACCAGTGTGAGGGCTCCTAGGTTTTTTTCTCTAGCAATACGGAAATCATCAGCACCAAAAGAAGGAGCCAGGTGCACGATGCCAGTACCTTCTTCCGTGTTCACAAAACCGGCGCAAACCACCCTATAATTATCGCCAGAATTAGGCTTTGCGTAGGGAAGTAGGGGATGATAGCGAAGGTTCTCCAGGTCGCTTCCTTTTACTTCAGCTATTAAGCACCATGGCCGGGCTTCTTTCTGGAATTCTAGTTTAACAAACTCTTGATAATCAATCTTAAAGTTGTAATCAAAATACCGATTTGTGGCAGCTTCGGCCATGATAACAACCACCTTCTCCCCGGTGTAAGGATTAAAAGTTGCCACTACCAGGTAGCCAAGATCCGGATGAACAGCCAGGCCTGTATTGGAAGGCAGGGTCCAAGGCGTGGTGGTCCAGGCAGCGGCTGCCACTGGCCATGGAGATACCTTACCCGTGAGGGAAGCCAGGCGGCTGCAGCTTTCCTCCGTAAGGTAAAAAAGCGCTGTGACGGATAGGTCTTTTACGCTTCGGTAGCATCCAGGTTGGTTCAATTCATGGGTACTAAGTCCTGTACCCGCAGCGGGGGAATAGGGCTGTATGGTGTACCCTTTGTACAAATATCCTTTTTGATAGAGTTGGCTTAGAATATACCATACCGATTCAATGTATGTAGTTTGATAGGTAATGTATGGATGATCCATGTCCAGCCAAAACCCCATTCGGCGGGTGAGGTAATTCCAGTCATCTGTGTACCGCATGACGGCCTGTCGACAGAGTTGGTTATATTCTAACACCGAAATTTTCTCCCCAATATCGTCCTTGCGTAGACCCAGAGATTTTTCCACTTCTAGTTCAACGGGCAATCCATGGGTATCCCAACCCGCTTTACGTTCCACGTAATAACCACACATGGTTTTGTAACGGCAAAAGAGATCCTTCACTGTGCGGGCCATAACATGGTGAATGCCCGGTTTTCCGTTTG
>JANWWQ010000087.1 GCA_025055635.1 Flavobacteriales bacterium | reverse complement strand
AAGTCGCTTTGGTTCCAGTCCGCCAGCTCAATTAAACTTTAACAGCGACGGCAGTGGTGTGGAAATCAACTTTATGCCAAATCTTTTCAATAAATGGATTGATGTGGATGCGGTTAATTTTGATATTACCACTATTGAAACTCCTGGAAATACAACCGTTATGAGGTTTGCTGCCAACAATACTCCATCTTCTGGTTTCCTGTGGCGTACTTGGGATGGTGGGCTGGGTACATTCACTTCAAGAATGTGGCTCAGAGGTAGTGATGGGTACCTTGGCATAGGAACGACCAGCCCAGCCCATATGTTGGATGTGATGGGCCAAGGCCGCCTTCAGACGGCCCTCACCATCACGGCTGCGAGTGCTACCGAAGGTGGTCAAGTTAATTTGGCCGGCCCCGGAGATTATACAGCCACTTCTGAAAATTGTAATTCCTGGAATCTGGATGTTGTGAATTATCCATCCACTGGCCGGTTCAGGATTTTCCGCGGCTCCTCAGGCTGTAGTACGCCGAATGCTATGGAAGTTTTTAATATTATGAACAACGGTTACATTGGGATTCTTAACGTAGATCCTCAGGAACAACTCCAGATCGGCGATCGCTGGACTTTCCACAATGGGGGCTGGAAGACCATTTCCTACAACGCTCGGTATGACGCCTCTGCGAACACCTGGCGCTATTTAGCCAACGATGAGGCATCTGCCATCAATTTCACCTCCGATGGTCAGATTTGGTTCAGGATGGCTCCTTCTGGGGCAGCAGGAAATCCCATATCGTATGGTAACGGAGTCATGCTAACCAATAATGGCAATATGGGTATTGATATTACGGGACCCTTGGCCCGGTTGGATGTCAGAAAAACTGTAGGCCACTATGCTGGAACGGGAAGCAGTAGCGATGGGCCTACTACGGCCATTATTACAGGTGGAGCCACTGCACGATATAACGACTGGCCCATTGGGTGGGGAGGGGGATTATCTACATGGGATATTGCATGTTCTTCAATCTATTTAAATGCAGGCGGGCTTTTCTATCGCTCCGATTACCGCTTCAAGAAGTCCATTGAAGATTTAAAACCTTCTGAGCTCTTGCCCAATTTTATGAAGCTACGACCTGTTTCTTATTACCATGATACAACGAAAATAAAAGTGGATAATCCGGAAAAAAAGATTTATGGTTTCATTGCCAACGAAGTGGAAAAAATTTTCCCTGAAATAGTTACGAATGCCGGATTACCCGAAGAGGTGGAAAGAGGAATGGATTACACTATGCTCATACCCATGCTGGTGGCTGTGGTCCAAAAGCAACAGGCAGAAATAGAAAATTTGAAAAGACAGCTGAGCAGAGAGGTTAATAAGTAAAGATGGGATGAGGAAGATTTTTTCTTATTATGGATTGAGCGCCAAGGAATACAACCTAATATTTGTAACTTCCAAATAAAACAAGTTTCCCTTTAAGCAGCAGGTTAAGTGAAGGAAATTAATTAGCTGTAGCCTTTATGGGATAGTTTTTAATCTAGTTAGTTGGAAAAAAAGTTTAAGAGGATTCTCTTACGAAGGGATTAAATTTTTTCTCGTGGCCTATCGTGGTGGAGGGGCCGTGTCCCGGCCAGACGGTGTAATCGTCAGGCAAGGTATATAAGTGTTTACGAATCCCATTTGCCAAAGTTTCAAAATCGCCACCTGGTAAGTCAGTTCGGCCGATACTTTCTAAGAAAAGCACATCCCCGCCAATGACCTGACGGGAGGGGTGGTGTACAAAGACCACATGTCCTGGCGCATGTCCGGGAATGTGGCGCACTTCTAGGGTGCTTTGGCCAAAGCTTAGTGTGGTTCCATGGTCAAAAAACTGCGAGGGTTCAGGGGAGGCTTCCATCCTAAAACCAAAGAGGGAAACAAAAAAGGGTGCTTCGCGGAGCAGGGGCTGATCTAAGGGATGTATGGCGATAGGAATGCCCCACCTGTGTGCCACAAATGCGTTGCCGCACACGTGGTCAGCATGGCCGTGGGTGAGCCAAATGGCCTGAGGCTTTAAACAGTGGTGTTGTACCGCTTCCAGTAAAGTCTGATTTTCATGAGGGTTGCTGTTTCCTGGATCCACCACTACGCATTCACCACTCTCATCGTAGAGAATGTAGGTATTTTCTTGGAAGGGGTTGAAGCAAAAGCTAAGCACGTGCATAGATCATTCAGCCAGTTGGATGTCAAATTGGGTGAGGTGGATGAACTGACGGAGGCGGCTCTCTATTTCGTCTTTTGAGAGAAATACAAGGCGTTCGGTACCGAACATTTCTACGCAAAAAGAGGCCATGGCTGAACCATATAACACGGCCCGTTTCATATTGTCAAAGGATATATCACCTGTGGAAGCTAGGTAGCCTAAAAATCCTCCGGCAAAAGTGTCGCCCGCCCCCGTTGGGTCAAAAACTTCTTCTAAAGGTAAAGCGGGTGCAAAAAACACCTGGTCTCCGTGAAATAGTAAGGCCCCGTTTTCCCCTTTTTTGATTACCAGAAATGCGGGTCCCATCTTTAAGATGGCCCGAGCGGCTGCGACCAAAGAGTATTGTCCGCTGAGCTGGCGGGCCTCTTCATCGTTTATAGTGAGCACATCGACCCTTCGTAGCACCCGCTTCAGGTCGTCCAGGGCTGTTTCCATCCAGAAGTTCATGGTGTCCATGACAACCAATCGGGGGCGTGAGGCCATCTGGTCCAGGACGGCGCTTTGAATGGATGGCATTAAATTTCCCAAGAGCAAGAAGGGACAATGCCGCCAGGTTACAGGCACCACAGGTTTAAAGGAAGCTAGGACATTGAGTTGGGTGTCCAGGGTATCGCGGGTATTCATATCGGCCCTGTAACGGCCGGACCAGAAGAAGGATTTCTCACCTTGCCGCACTTCCAGACCATCCAATAGAATACCGTGCTTGCGGAAGGTTTCCAGAAAGCTTTGAGGAAAATCATCACCAACCACCGAGATGATGCCTGTAGGGGAAGCAAAATAGGAGGCCGACAGGGCCGCATATGTGGCGGCTCCACCTACGATCTTATCTGTCTTTCCGAAGGGCGTTTCAATGGCATCAAAAGCCACCGTGCCCACAATAAGGAGAGCGGGACTCGGTGTTTCCACGGAGGACAAATGTAATGTTTAATGGATGGGAGGTTAAATGTAGAGAGGCTAATAAGAACCAAAATATTTTCTGATAAACCACTCGGCCGAAAGCAATGCCACCACCAGGAAAAACCACAATTTTTGATGGAGCAGTTCGCGCAATGTGGTTTCACTCCACGTGACGCGGCGGTAATCTGTGAGTTCTCTTATGGCTTGAGGGATTTTGTGGGCCTCAGAGAGACGGAAGGCTTGGCCGCCCGTTTCACGGCTTAGAGCCAGTAGTGTGTTGAAGTCGCTGCCGCGGATTTGCTTCTCCAAGTCGGCTGGGTTGATGAGCAGCATGCCCTTGCGCTGAAAGGTTTCCTGGCCCAGCCGGGCGGTGGCTTCATAGGAATACCGACCGGCCGGCAGTTGTCCTGCATCCAGAGTGTAGCTGCGTTCGCTCGGGACCATTACAAAGGAGAAAGTGCGTCGGGCGCTGTCGCGCAGCACAAAATCCACCGAGCCGGTGGTGACGGGTTCATAGGCCGCATTGTACAATTCAGCGCGGACGCGGATATTCTGCCCTTCCTGTATAAGGGTGGGTACTTCCAGCCGGAAACGCGACTTATCCCCACCCGCCCCGAGGTACTGCACCACCTTAGTGACCCATTCATCAAAGTGATCAAAGCTTTTGTTTTTTTCGTAGTCCTGCATGCGCCAGCGCCATATGCCGGTGCCTATCCACAGCAATTGGCGCCATCCCTGGTCACTGTAAAAGGCGGCCACGGGGAGGGAACTAACGGTGGCTCCAATTTTCCGAAAAAATAGGACTTCATATTGATCGCTCCATTGGTAATTGCCGAACACGCTTTCCAAGGGGGGTAGTTTTTGGAGAAATTCCAGCGTGGCTGGCTCCAGCCGAAAAGCAGAAAAGCCGGTATGGGGCGTACAGTAGAAATCGTCTGAACGGCCTGGCAGGGCATTCTGGAGGGTTAGGGGCAGCCGGGCCTGCAGGAGCCCCGCCGGTTGGGTATTTAAACCTGTGATAAGCCAGAAAGGTATCTTCTGTTCGGTGATTTTACGGATCAGGGAGAGCCCGCCGGGCCAATAACCTGGAATCTGGTGAAGAATAACCAGGTGAAAATCCTTTATATTATCAGGCGCATTATCGGCAATGGCCAGTGATATTTCCAGATTTTTGTTGCGTTGCAGGGCCTGACGGAGAGCCCCCAGATCGGGGTGGGGGGCATCGCCCATCAGCAGGATGCGTTGGCTGCTTTGCAGGGCCTCTATAGCGAGGCGCCGGACATTGTCGGCCCTGAAAGGTTCGGGGCCGGCCTGAATGACCACCGTATAGGTGTGGAGACCAGGCTTTTCTGTATGATGAAAAAGAGTAAGCTTTTCGGTGTGGTCGTTGGAACGAATTTCAAAGGTGCGGCGGTCGACAACCGTTCCCTGCTCGGTGCGGAGTTCCACGGAGGCCTGGCGACCTCGCATTCCCGTGCATCGGACGGTGGCTTCTACGGGGAAGCGGTTGCCAGTCAGGGTCAGCTGATTATAATTCAGTTCGTAGATAGCAGCGTTGGCATCGGAGAGCGTGTCGCCTGTCATGAGGACGAATATGGGCACTCCCAGAGCCTTAGCAGCGTGAAGGGGGGAAGGTCCCACGTTGTAGCGGCCATCGCCTGTGAGCAGAATACCGCGCAACCGACTCCCTTCCAAAGCCTCCCGCACATCCATAAAGGCCTTTGTATAGGCGCTTTCCGGAGCATCAAAAGTGAGCGTATCGCTGGGTTCGGCACGGCGGCCAAAGCGATATCGCCTTAAAGAAAACTCCTCAGTAAGAGCCGAGGCCAGAGAATCTAATAAGGGCTTTAACCGTTTTCGGATTTGCGCACTATCGGAATGCTGGAGCATGGAAGCACTGTTGTCGGTGAGCAGGAGGAATTCGGGTTTATCTTCATGGGTTTTGGTGAGACGGAGAAAAGGGCCCGTTAACAGGAAGGCCAGAAGC
>JANWWQ010000086.1 GCA_025055635.1 Flavobacteriales bacterium | reverse complement strand
CCATAGCTACCCGGAACCCAACACGCCTTACACTGTGACTCTGGTCGTGGCGGATGCCAACGGCTGTGTGGACACCTTGCAATGGCAGGTGGTCACCCTGAATACCGTGGACATGGATCACCTACCCAACATTGTGACGGCCGATGGAGATGGTTTAAACGATGTATTGAAATTTCCAGCGAATGTTGAAAAATGTTATGACTTTACCCTTACCATTCACAACCGCTGGGGCATGAAGGTGTACGAAACTTCCGACATCACAAAACCCTGGAATCCCGGACCATCCCTCAGCGCCGGGGTTTATTACTGGGTGCTGACGTATCGGGCTTCTGACGGGACCACGGCCCAGAAGAATGGAACCGTAACCCTGGTTCGTTAGTGATCCTTAGGAAGAAGGGGAAATGGCCTCATATTCCAGGGTGAAGGTGGCGGAGGGTGTTAAGTATTGTTGGGCAAATTGCAGGAGGTCGGCTGCTGTAAGGTCATCAAAGATACGGGAATATTCAGCTTCACGGCCTGCATGACCCCAGAGTAGTTCAAACCACAGGAGCCGTTGAGCGCGGGCAGAGGGTTCCGTCAGTTCAAAGGCTCGGGCTGTGAAGGCCATTTTCTTGATGCGTCGGAGGCGGTCGGCCGGGATGCCTTTATCACGGACTTCCTGAAGAATTTCCTGAACAGCCTGAGTGGCTTCCGCCAAGGAAGTGTGGCGTGCCAATCTGCCATTCACCACAAATAATCCAGCTCTTTCTCCCTCCAGATGGTACGCTTGGATTCCGGTAAAAAGAGGCCTGTGTCGGACAAGCCGTTCAAACAGGAGGGATGTCTCAGCACCACCCAACCAATAAGCCAGGAGGTCGGCGGCCACAGATTGCACCTGAGGCACCTCAGGGGTAATCCAACAAAAATATATTACTGAATCAGGCACTTGACGCAGAACATGCAGAGTTCTGCCCATAGGGGAGACCCCTCGGGAGATGGGAGGGGGGGGTAGATTTGAACATTCTTTAGAGGGAAGAGCGCCAAAATATCGGTATACTAATTCCAACACCTCCTCCTCTGGGCGGGCGGTGACAACGGTGAGAACGGCCCGATGACTATGATAAAATTCTTGGTGAAACGAACGAACATCCGAAGGCTGAAGGCTTTCCAATTCATCTACATTTCGTCCGATGACAGGCCACTCATAGGGCGTGCCCTCAAAGCATAAAGCTCTCAGAAGGTGCCAAACGTCGCCGTAAGGATTGTTCAGGTAGCGTTCTTTAAATTCTTCAATTACTACCTGCTTTTGAATAGCAATTTTTTCGTCAGTTAAAGAAGCGTTGAGCATCCGGTCAGCCTCCAGTTCCAGAGCTATTTCCAGGTTGGCGTCAGGGAGGTTTTGATAATAGCACGTGATGTCCTGAGCCGTGAAGGCGTTGCTGCTCCCCCCGGCCTCTTGAATGATACGATCGTATTGGGGAAAGCGTTCTGTACCTTCAAACATAAGGTGTTCCAATAGATGGGCCACCCCCGTGATATTCGGCTTTTCGTAGGCTGAGCCTACATGATAACCCACCCATACTTGTCCCATGCGCACCGCCGGATCGCGGTGAATGATCACACGCAAACCATTCCCAATACAAGTACGGAAAAAAGGTATGGACATGAGGAAAGTATTTAAAAAGCAAATTGACGTTGGGGTAAGTTCAAGCGGAAGGTTAGGCCCCCAAATATATCTCTGCGGTTAAGGTCGGGGTTGGGATCGGTGCTGGAGGTTCGCCGAAATATGAATTTTAAATCCAGAAAGCAATTGTGGGCAAACATGAAGGACAAAGTGGCCTCGCCATAAAGAGTTTTCACAGGGGAGCCCAGGGTGGCCAGAAAATGACCTTCTTCCTGGGTACGCCACACGTAAGGTTTTAAAATGTTGGCCCCGACGGAAGTGGAATCTCCAAAAATCGGATCCACCGATTGCTTCCTCCAACAGGCTACCGTTGTGAACCATAAGCGGGAGAGAATTTGGTAGCGGAGTACTCCAAGGTATTCCACGAGGTTTGCTCCATTGGGATGGCCCAGGGGTTGATTATAATGGGAATACGAATTGATATCACGCTTATCGGTATACATAAAAGGACGAACGTAATTCATTTCCCCTTGGAGATCTAGATTTCGCAAGGCAAAGGCATCAATATATTTAAAACCCAACTGGAAACCTTGCTGGTTCATCCAACTGCCTTTACGGGCCAGGAATTCTTTAAGAGCAAATTCATGGATAGTGAGCTGGCCGTAAAGCTGGAGGTGGCGCAGCATGTTGGCTTTGAAATCCATCCCTACCTGGGTGGCATCATCGCTGCCAATGGCATTTTCTATGGCACGGTAAAAGATTATGGGGTTTAAATAATTCAACTCAAAACGGTAAGGTTTGGAGGGCGTGGGAGAACTGGTGATAGCCTCAAACAGACTAATATTGAAGTGGCGTCCTAAGTTCACACTGAGGTGGTGCATGGCCAGGAATTTGCGGTCAAAACCGATAAAGGCGATGGGCCCCGTATTGTGCAGGCCCTGGGCGAAAATATTGGTGTAATTGAACATCCACACTCGGGTGTTCAGCCGGAGAAATAACATAGGGGGTGCAAAGTCGTTGAGCAGGAGGCTTCGGTAACCGTTGCCCAGGAACAACCGATCGTGGCCGGCGTGCACCTGGACTATGTCATGTAGCAGGGAAAAGCTGATATAACCGCGGGCCTGAAAAAAGTCGTAGGAGTTTTTTTTGAAGTATTTGTAAAAAGTCTCTTCCGGTACAGCCCGAAACTGTCGTTCAAAGAGATGGAAATAACCCGGGAAGGAGGCCTGGTTTTCACCCACGTAGGCATAGAACCCCATACGGCGGGCGATGTGCCCCCGTACTTCCACAGCACGCGTATTGATGTATTTGTTGCCGGGCTCTCCGGGTTGTATCCCATAGGAGAAATATGCTCCGGGATTAAGGATTAAAAAGAAAAGCCCATCTCGGTAATTCACGTGATAGAAGGCATTGCTCTTGCGGTAAAAATGGCGCAGGAAGGATTTTTTAAGGGCCCTGGGATTGTGGCCTGCTCCCGGGCGTTCACTCCATTCCCAGTTGTCATTTTCCAAGTATTGAATATTGAAGCGGTCGCGTCGGTTGAAGCGGATACGGTCCGAGTCCCCCCGTATTTCATTCAGAAATTTAATTATATCCGCCCGGCGGAGAGACTTGGCGCTAGTGAACAAATGCCGACTGAACTTGCCGTAGCGAATTTCGTAACGGTCAATAAGATGGTAATAATCTCGGTTCAGGGGAACATAGGCGCTACCCCCTTGAGCCCTAAGGAAGCCCCAGACACCAAGACCGAGCAGCGAAAAACCGAAGAATTTTCCCATTAAATTAAAATTTTTAATGCGTGTTAAAGAGAATTGTTTTTGTGCAAAATTGGCAAGGGTATTAGAAGCTCCAAAGTTTGGAAAGGGAATGATGTACAGAAATTAGGCTTTTACTGAATAACTAAAAGATTAGCAACCCATGCACTTGTCCAATTATCTAAATTTGTGAAGACAAGAGAATTCGGATGCGAAAAGGTTTCTTTTTAGGAAGGTTGTGTGTGGGGTTTATTTTTTCTCCTGTTTTCCTGGAAGCCCAGGAGTGTGGCTACGTTTATGTTACGCCTAATGGCTCCTCCGCGCCGGGTAGTGGTACACGAACCAATCCAGCCTCACTGGCTTATGCCATGACGCTTTTGGGTCCTGGGACTAACCACATCCGGATGGCGGCGGGCACTTACGTAATCCATGAACCCTTAGATATTCCGGACAACTGTGTGATAGAAGGGGGCTTTAACCCCGCGACATGGGTGAAGAGCAATACCACGCCCACTGTAATACAGCGAAGCGCCCTCAATCCTATTGGTACGCCTGGGGCTTTAATAGCTGTCAGGGCAATAAACAAGAGTGGCTTCAGACTTCAGGATTTAACAATTAATACGGATAATGCCCCAGGAAATTCCGTGACCACGTACGGGGTTTACTTATCGGGTTGTAGTAATTACTTTATCACACGGTGTAAGATAAATCCTGGTAACGGTAGTAACGGGGCTCCAGGGGCGCCAGGTGCACCCGGAATAAATGGTGCTCCTGGACAAGATGGCCAGCCCGGAGATCCCCAAGGTAACTGCTGTCGGGCACCAGGCGCTGGAGGTAGCGGCAGTTTTCCGGGGTCCCATGCAGGAGGCATGGGAGGATGGGGCGCGCAGAAAGGAGGTTTTGTAGTCACGACAGTACCCATAATAAATACCTGCGTAGTGGAGCCCGGTTCGGAGTTTACCAATCCTGGGGGCAATGGACAGAGCGGATCGGGCCCCCAGGGAGGCGCTGGGGGAGAAGGTGGCGTGGGTCTTTGCGAGCTTACGTATATTAATAACAACTGTCAAGCACAGATTTCCAACCACGGAGAACCTGGAGCTCCGGGTGCAGATGGTCAACCGGGGGCGCCGGGCAGTGCCGGTGTAGCCCAAATAATGGGGGGATTTTATATTCCGGGCACAGGAGGGCAGGGCCAACAAGGCCAGCACGGCGCTGGGGGTGGCGGCGGAGGCGGAGGGGGCGCCAAGGGTTGCGAGCCGGCAGCTGTAGATCCTTTTACCTGTGATACCATTTATGATACCTCTGGATCGGGCGGAGGAGGGGGTGGTGGCGGTGAGGGTGGCCAAGGCGGTGGAGGTGGGTATGGAGGTACCGGCGGAGGGGGGAGCTTCTGCGTGTTTGTGTACAATAATGGAATAAATGGATACATTCAGGACTGTGTTCTCAATCCGGGTCAAGGGGGTATAGGCGGCCCAGGTGGTCCTGGAGGACCAGGGGGTCAAGGGGGGGCGGGAGGCCAGGGAGGGCGACTCGGTGATGCACCTAATGGCATCAATAGTTGCAATAATGGGGAAGGGGGCAACGGTGGGCCAGGGGGAAATGGTGGCAATGGTGGTCCCGGGGGACCGGGTTCCAATGGTGTGGGCATGGCCTTGTACCAACATCCGGGTGGCGAACCTGTGTTTTTAATTAATAACTACAACCCTGGAGAGCCCCCCATCTATGTAAACCATTTTGGGTGTACCCATTCAGATGTGGCTATCCAGGTCAATGCCACCGGATTGATGAATTGGATTTTTGATTATGCGGCTGAACCGGCCACGGGTTTTCAAGCGCAGGATACCGTGCAC
>JANWWQ010000085.1 GCA_025055635.1 Flavobacteriales bacterium | reverse complement strand
TCGGAGGGTGCTTTGCCTATTATATGAGCATATATTTAACGGATTTGAGAAAACCCTCTGAGGTAACTTGACCTAACAGTGCACCACTAATTTTTCGGTATTTTTCTTTTGAGGATTAAACTTATACGTAACGTATATTGAATGTACAAGCTTTTGATGTATTTGATTTCGGTCTTTGGCTCTTGAAATGGCAGTACTAACTCAGGCAATTTGGTAAAATACCTATTTAAAAGTTTCTGAAAAAATACAGGTCTTTTGATATGACAATTTAATTAAAATGCATCTATCAACCTTTAAATTTGAAAAGCCCGAGAATTAGGCGGGGTATATTTATAAATTTTAACTTCAAAATTTTAACAAGTGAGTTCCACCCATGTGGCCTACCGCCCTTCTTCAAAAACTGACACAACTTTTAAGGGTCAAATCACACCCTTTTGATATAAAAATCATCGGTATGGAAAGAAGATACTTCCTCTATTAAAACACGCTCTACCCTTGCCGCTGCAGGGCCCACCCAACACAGCTCCTCCAACCGTCGCAGCGCCTCCACAGGCCCCGTAGCCTCCGCATACACCGAACCATCCGGCCGATTGCATACAAAACCCTTCAACCCCAAGTCGCGGGCCACGCGGGTCATCCAGGCCCTGTACCCCACACCTTGAACCCGACCCCAAATGGAATATGAAAAAGTTTGCACCTCAGACATGATCCTACTTTTTACAAGAGTATTGCTTCAGGTAATAGTCCAGCGTCCGCCGCAAACCCTCCCGACGGGATACCTGGGGTTCCCAGCCCAGCAATTGACGGGCCAAACTGATGTCGGGCCGGCGCTGGCGGGGATCGTCCACCGGTAAGGGCTCAAATACAATAGGGACCTCTCTACCCATAATACTTTGTATTTCGCGAGCAAAATCCAGGATGGAAATTTCTTCGGGATTTCCGAGGTTCACCGGATAAGGATACTCCGAATGGAGCAGGCGTACAATGCCTTCCACCATATCGTCCACATAGCAGAAGGAGCGCGTCTGGGAACCGTCGCCATACACGGTGAGGGGCTGGCCGTTAAGGGCCTGCCGGATGAAGTTGGGTAGCACCCTTCCGTCATTGAGCCGCATGCGGGGGCCATAAGTATTAAATATGCGGGCGATCCGCGTTTGGAGCCCGTGCACCTTATGATAGGCCATCGTCAGCGACTCCATGAAGCGTTTGGCTTCGTCATAGACTCCACGCGGGCCTACGGCGTTCACGTGGCCCCAGTAGCTTTCCTTCTGAGGATGCTCTAAAGGATCCCCATAGACTTCGCTGGTGGAAGCTACCAGAATGCGGGCCTGCTTCACTTTGGCCAGTCCCAGGAGATTATGTGTACCCAAAGAGGATACCTTGAGGGTCTGGATGGGCATACGCAAGTAATCAGCCGGACTGGCCGGCGAGGCAAAATGCAGGATGTAATCCAGCGGTCCCGGTACAAATACAAATTTGCTGACGTCGTGGTGGTAAAATTCAAAGCGCTCTTCCTTAAAAAGGTGGGCGATATTGTTCAGGTCTCCTGTAATGAGATTGTCCATGCCAATCACATAATAGCCGTCACGCCAGAAACGGTCGCATAAGTGGCTACCCAAAAAACCCGCTGCGCCCGTGATAAGTACCCGCGGCGGTTCGGAACGGTTCATGGCCTTCCAATTGAATAGTATGTAAACCCCCTCCGGCGCACCTCATCGGGCTGATACACATTGCGCCCGTCAAAGATCACTTTGTATTTCAATTTTTGGGCCATTACGTCAAAATCCGGCGAACGGAAGAGACTCCATTCCGTACACAGGATGAGCGCATCGGCCCCCTCCAGAGCCTGATACATATCGGAGGAAATTTCCAGGTCTGGGATCTGCTTTAGGGCGTTGGCTGAGGCCTCCGGGTCAAAGGCCCGAACGGAGGCGCCGTGACGGAAGAGAAAACGGATGATTTTGAGAGCCGGGGCCTCGCGCACATCGTCTGTATCAGGTTTGAAGGCCAATCCCCACACAGCAAAGTGTCGGCCTGAGAGCTGACCTTCAAAATGCCGGAGGATCTTGGTAAGAAAAAAGTCCAACTGAGTGGTGTTCACTTCCTGCACGGCCTCGGCCAACCGCAAAGGCACCTGAAATACCCTGGCCTGGTGCACCAAGGCCTTCACATCTTTGGGTAAACAACTACCCCCATAGCCGAGCCCCGCAAAAAGAAACCGCCCCCCGATACGATCATCGGCTCCTAAAGCTAAGCGAATATCATCAATGTTGGCTCCGCATCCTTCGGCTAGCCTAGCCAGCTCATTCATGAAGGAAATTTTCATGGCCAGGAAGGTGTTGGCGGCATACTTGGTTAGCTCCGCGGATTCTTCCGACATGAACAGAATGGGATGATCCTCCCGAAGAAAAGGCTGGTACAGCGCCGCTAAAATTTGGCGCGCCCAGGGATCGGTGGCCCCAATTACGATGCGATCCGGCTTCATGAAATCTTCCACGGCAAAGCCTTCGCGCATGAACTCAGGATTGGAAGCCACAACGGCCGGACAATGGGAACGCAAGAAGATTTCCCGCGCCCTAGCAGCAGTTCCCACTGGTACGGTGCTTTTCATCACCACGAGCTTCCTCTCCTGAATCAGCTGGGCTAAATCGTGCACCACGTCCAGCACATGGCTCAGATCGGCCGAACCATCTTCATTTTCAGGGGTGGGCAAGGCCAGAAAGAGAATCTCCGCGTGGTCTACCGCTTCTTTCAGGCTGACGCCGAAAGTGAGACGCCCCTGGGCGGTAGCCCGCCGAAACAAAGGCTCCAGGCCAGGTTCATAGATGGAAAGATGGCCTTGCCGAAGCCACCGGACCTTTTCGGAGTCTTTGTCGATGCACAACACGCGGTTACCGGTTTCGGCCAGGCAGGTGCCGGCGACCAGGCCTACGTATCCTGTGCCTATTACCGCAATATTCACGGCGGCGAAATTACGCCACACCCCTAAAGGCCTATGTCGGTGTTGTAAGTTTGCCGCATGGGGCACCTTATCTGGTGGATCGCACTGTCCCTGTGCCTTGTCTCTGAGGTAATCGCCCAGGTAAACATCATGGATACCCAGGTGAAGGCTGTGGTGTTTGCCCCGGCAGGCTCCTTCCACTTGCCTTTGGGCATGCTTTATCGTCGCACGGGCCTATTCTATGGAATCGGAGGAAGCCTATTCTTCAAAAATTCCCGAAATATGTACTGGGAAGTGGAAGGCAGTCTTTTCACGGGCAACCGTATTCGGGAACAGGATGCGCTTTCTCGCATTGCCACCCACGATGGCTATATCATCGCCCAAGATGGGGGGTTTGCCGATGTACGCGTGCTATTTCGGGGATGGCAGGGCTTGGCGGCCCTTGGCAAACGAATTATAAAACTTGGTCCTACGCCGCATTGCGGCATTTACCTCAAAGGAGGCCTGGGTTGGTTGGGCCATAAAATCCGTGTTGAAGTGCAACACAACAACGTACCCGCCCTTCAGGGTGACTATCTTAAAGGATATGATCGTCTGCGAGGGGGACTGAGCTTAACGCAGGAAGTGGGGTACATCTACTTCAGCCGAAATAAGCGTATCACATTTCGCACAGGGCTTCAATGCAGCCAAGCCTTTGCCCGAAGCCTTCGGGGGATCAATTACGACACGGGATTACTGGAATCCCCCACGTACCTGGATGTATTTCTGGCTATCAAATTGGCCTGGATGATAGTGGCTTACATACGGCCGGCTGAGGTGTACTACACGCGATGAGGCGGTGTCTTTTTGCCCTCTACCGATTTGGGACGGGGCTGTATTTTTTGGGTGTACGGCTGGCGGCGACGTTGGGCCACAGGAGTGCCCGGGCCCGTCGCCGGGGACTTGCCGAAAAACCCGTGGTATTCCAGGCTCCCCAGCCCGGCCAATGCCTGGTGTGGTTCCACTGTGCCTCGGCGGGCGAACTGGAACAGGCTGTGCCCGTGATGGAAAGCTTGAAACACCACAGGCCCGATTGGGCCATCCTCTGCAGCGTGTTCTCCCCCTCCGGATATGATTTTGCCCTCACAAAAAAATATGCTTGTATAGATGTACTGTGTTTTCTGCCTGATGATGTGCCCAGGGCAGCCCATCGCTGGTTACTTCGATGGCAGCCCCGCGTGGCCGTATTTGTAAAGTATGAATTATGGTGGGGCTACCTGCGGACGCTAAAAAGGCACGGTATACCCTCCGTGCTGATGGCCGCCCACTACAGTTACAAGCATCGCTGGCAAAAGCCATACTTGCGATGCGTATTGGCAGAATTCACAAAAGTGCTCACCCAAAATGAGGCATCTGCCGATTTTGCAAAAAGCCTGGGAGCAAATGCTGCAGTGGCTGGAGACCCCCGCTTTGACAGAGTGGAATCCCTGAAAAATAAGGCTTTGTCAGCGTTTATGCCGGATAAAAACCGCCTGCCCGCACCAGTGGTTGTATTGGGCAGTGTATGGCCCAGGGATATGCGCCTCTGGTGGCCAGTCTGCCTTAAATATCGGCAGCGTTACGTGTGGTGGATTTGTCCCCACAACCCCCAGTCTTTTAACACCGAAAACATAAAATGGGGGGAGAACACACAGGTAAACATTTGGCATAAAACAGCGGATCTTCTAGAAAAGCCCCTTCCGGGTATTAATATTATTACGGAATTAGGTGTGTTAAGCGGGTTATATGCATGGGCCACATGGGCCTACGTGGGGGGTGGTTTCGGAAAAGGGGTCCATAATCTGCTTGAGCCCGCTGTATGGGGCATCCCGGTTCTCAGCGGTCCGCACATCCGGCGATTTGCAGAGGCCCAAGAGTTAAGAGAAGCTGGAATATTATGGATAGTGCGATCGCCCAAAGACATTGAGTCCTTCTTCCAATCCCTTAATGATAGTTTTATGCAACGACTGAAAGAAAAAGCCTTCCATTACTTTTCAGAAAAAAAAGGTTTGGCAGAAAAAATAGTAAGAGAAATCATAAGCTTGATGCCCCACGGATGAGCCCTTAAGGACCCGTGATTTAGATATTGATAAAATTTTTTGGCCCATTTCTTAAACGAAACTTAACTAATCATCTTCTAATTTATAATAAAATTTCATGTTTTTCATGTCAAAAAATCAACATCTTAAGTGTCGTTCCGCTATATTGTCTTTAAAAATTAAAATTTAAAAAATTAATGTAAACTAAAATTAAAATTTACAGTATTTTAGTTGTAA
>JANWWQ010000084.1 GCA_025055635.1 Flavobacteriales bacterium | reverse complement strand
GCCGGCCGTAAGGTGCTCATTGAGGAATTCCTCCAAGGCATGGAATGCTCGGTGTTTGTGTTAACCGACGGCCAATCATACCGCCTCTTGCCTGAGGCTAAGGATTATAAGCGTATCGGAGAGGGCAACACGGGCCCCAACACAGGCGGTATGGGGGCCATTTCGCCCGTACCTTTCGTCGATAAAGCCTTCATGGACAAGGTGATTCAACGCATCGTGGAGCCCACCCTAAATGGTCTGCGGCAGGAGGGTATTCTCTATAAAGGTTTTCTGTATTTCGGGTTGATGAGTGTGGGGGGGGATCCCTATGTGGTGGAATATAACTGCCGTTTGGGAGATCCTGAGGCCGAGGCCATTCTCCCGCGGGTGATTACCGATTGGGTGGTAACCTTTGAAGCGATACATCAGCAATGCGTGAACGAGATCAACCTGCAGATAGATCCGAGGGCTTCAGCCGCCGTGGTGTTGGCCTCGCAGGGATATCCGGACCACTATGACACAGGCTTTTTAATTTCTGGCCTTGAGGTTGGAGAAGATGTGCGAATATTTCAGGCTGGTACCAGGGCCGATGGGGGGCGAATCTTCACAGCTGGAGGTCGAGTACTTGTGGTGAATGCTTTGGCGCCCACCCTCGGCGAAGCTTTAGAGAAATGCTACCACGCGGCCGCCCAAATCCATTTTGACAATAAATATTTCCGCAGCGACATCGGACGCGATGTCCTCGCTTAAAACGCCAAACCCATGGCAAGGGTTTACTGTAATAGCCCTGGAGCCCCCAGCTCAAGAAGCGGCGGAGGCCTTAGACCATTTTGTGCAGGAGGTACGAAAAGGAAATTCTGCCTTAGAGTTTAGGACTTCAGGAAGCACAGGCCCGCCAAAGAAAATCATAGTTGATAGTAAGAAAATCCTATTATCAGCTGAAGCATCTATTAATGCCGTAGGGCTTGAGGCCCACCCGGGTGCCCTAATAAGTCCCTTGCCAGCACATACGGTGGCTGCGCGTATGATGGCTGTACGAGCCTGGATGTTGGGTAGACCTCTTGGGGTTCTGAAACCAGCCTTGCGGCCCGCTCTGGAAAAGATCCCCTCAGAACCCATAGCCCAAATAGCCCTCTCTCCCTCTCAATGCAAGGCTCTATTGGATAGCGGACTTGGCCATGTATTGGCCTCCATGGGATGCGTGCTTGTGGGGGGGGGCCCAGTTTCTCCAAACTTAGAAACCCTGTTGCAGCAATCTCAAATTTCGGTTTTTATCACCTACGGAATGACCGAAACTTTGGGTCATGTGGCCCTGCGTCGTCCGGGCCAGCCTTATTACCGCTCTCTGAATCCATCCATTCGCTTTTCTAGGGAGGAGCATGGGCGCCTTATCATAGTTGCTCCATGGATTGATGGGCCCTTGCTCACCACCGATATTGGGGAGGTCCTGGATCCATTCACCATGCGTTGGATCGGACGCGCAGATTTTGTTATCAATTCCGGCGGAGTGAAAATCCATCCCGAAGAAGTGGAACGTTTACTTTCTCCCTTCATGCCCCCGGATTTAGCTTGGTTCGTGGGCCCTGCTCCTGATGAACAATTCGGTTGCGTCCCTGTGCTGTATGTGGAGGGAGAGGTGCCTTCTATTAATTGGTCGGAATTATGGGTCAATGCTATACCGGAGAAGTTGTGGCGTCCCCGTAGAGTGGTTGCCCTTCCTTGTTTTCATCGGAGTTCTGAAGGCAAATTCTTAAGAGGCCCCACCCTTAGGACCATCCTTGAGCAGCACTAGCATAACCAAGGTGAAGAAGCCCGCTTTCAGCGTACATTTGTCTGGGTTATGGTACGGGAAATACAGTTCAGGGAAGCTATCCGGGAAGCCATGGTGGAGGAAATGCGGCGCGATGAAACGGTTTTCCTCATGGGCGAGGAAGTGGCCCAGTACGATGGGGCATACAAAGTGAGCAAAGGAATGCTGGCAGAATTTGGACCTCGGCGCGTCATTGATACTCCGATTTCAGAGTTAGGATTTGCAGGGATTGGGGTGGGTGCTGCCATGAATGGTCTCCGACCCATCATAGAGTTTATGACTTTTAATTTTTCTCTTGTAGCCATTGACCAGGTTATTAATAATGCGGCAAAAATTTATCTGATGAGCGGGGGCCAGTTCAATATCCCCATCGTTTTTCGGGGCCCCACCGGATCGGCGGGACAATTGGCCGCCACCCATTCGCAGTGCTTTGAGAGCTGGTACGCCAATTGTCCGGGACTTAAGGTAGTGGTCCCCAGCAATCCCTACGATGCCAAAGGCCTCCTGAAAAGTGCCATACGCGATAATGACCCCGTCATATTCATGGAAAGCGAACTGATGTATGGCGATAAAGGTCCCGTTCCAGAAGAGGAATACCTGATTCCTTTAGGAAAAGCCGATGTTAAGCGGGAAGGGAGCGACGTAACGATTGTGTCATTCGGTAAGATGATGAAAGTGGTGTGGGCAGCCGTCAAAGAATTAGAAAGCCAGGGCACCCAGCCAGAGGTCATTGACCTGCGCACCGTGCGGCCCCTGGATTACGACACGGTGATCCGCTCCGTCATGAAGACCAATCGCCTGGTGGTGGTAGAGGAAAGCTGGCCTCTGGGCAACATCGCCACAGAAATTGCCTACATGGTGCAGCGCAAGGCATTTGATTATTTGGATGCTCCCATCCGCCGGGTCACGGGGGCCGATGTGCCCATGCCTTTTTCCCGCCCGCTTGTAGATGCTTATCTGCCTTCCGTTCCCCGTATCATAGAGGCTGTGAAAGCTGTTATGTATATTTAAGAACTCACCCCGATTTGATTTTTAGATTTCCTTAAGACAAACATTTATTATTATTTTAAGTCAAGATTCATTTTATCCATTCACATCCAACACCGTCAAATTTTATATAAAAGTAGTTGGGGCTCACATTAAGCGTTAGCGAAATGGGCTCTATTCAAATAGGGGCAAATAGAGACTCTAAAAGCTCCAGCGTCTGATTGTAAATTCCCGGGCAGGCATTCTCGCTGGGTCCCGCAATATTTAAAACTTTGATGGAAGAATTTTTTAAAATCCAATCCGCTATGATTTTTTTCGCTTCTAAGCTGTAGGGGTCCACCACCATAAACGGTTTCCCCAATTTTTGAGCACACTGGATGGTCCATTCTGTCCCAGGATCTTTTTTGAGAGAGGCCGGCCATAAAATGAGAGTGGCATCGGCATCTCGTACATTCCTCTCGGTCCTGAGAGATCTGGGAATGTCTGGGGCATCTGGGCTGCGCTCCTGTTCTGTTTCTTGTAAAGGAAATTCCGGTGGTATCACACCCCCTTCGCACACCCTTCCGGGAGGACACCAGCCGCCGACTTTCATTCTTTTTTCAACAGCAAAGCGCAGGGCCGCTTGATCCACGCCCGTCTGCCCTCCGGAAATGATCTTTTCTATGGGCACATTCAGAAACTCTTTAGTAAAAAGATGCACTTCTCAGCTTTAACAAAATTATAGAATTGCAGGGAATAGGTAAATTTAATAAATCCAATGGCGGCGGTGGTTTTTCCCTAAAAATATCCTTTCTTAAACTTAATTCCCTAACCTTAAAACCTAATTCCTAAGTTAAAGTTCAAGTTTATGTTAAGTTAAATCTCTCTTCCAGGCGATAAATTCTTAACAAAACATTTTCTCTCTATAACGTGAATAAAATGCTTGTGGTCCAAATGTAGCATAAAGGGACTCCCTGGGAGACGTATGGACTTGAATTCCCAATGATAAACCCGAGATCAAGCCATGAAAATTAGGGGGTTTATAATCAAGGAAGTAAGAGTATTGTGGAAAATTATATTTGTAATTATTTGCAATTCTGGATAGGTATCCTAATTTAAAATCAAAAAATGGACTCCCCCACCTGTTGAGAAGTGGGATTCGTGCGAAGCCAAAAACCGGAAACCCCAGCATGTGGTGGTCGTATTTTAGGGCATCTGCATGGAATTCAAAACCAAAACCTCCGCCTACAATAAAATGTGGATTAAACTGATAACCATGTATATTCTTAATTGAAAAAATTTTTTCCCCATTTTTTTTTTTACATCTTTACCTTTAGAAACCACCTGGTTATTCTCTAGATTTTGTATTTTGGAGAAGTATGTTAAACCAGTCTGGAAATGACCCTCAAAAAAAGCCCACGTATCCCCGTCATTTGGTGATCTTTCCTTGGCGCGTGGTGAAACCCCACTTATGGCCTACCTGCTGGAATCTTGTGATACTCTCTACCTCTAGTAGGGAATAATTTTTTTTTATTATTATGCAACTTTAATTTGATATGATCTGCTGGAACTTCCTCTATAATTTCCCCTTCCGAGGTATTGCCATTTTTAAGTTTAACCTTGGCTAGTTGTTTAGGTGCCTGAGCCCCAATCATGGAAAAAATGATGCTCCCTAAAGGATGAACACAGCTCTGAAAATAAAACATTTTGTGAAAAGGGCATAAGGAAGCGCTTGGGTTACCAAAAAAAATTTTTATTGGTTTCGCTGATATAACGATTATTGTACTCGTTGAAATAATAAATGCAATTAAGGCCATCGTCATTGAGTTCTTGGACGGAAATTTTTTAAGTTGGATAATATCCCCAAGTGATGTCTATATTTTTGAATTTAGAATAACACTTAAATTGAAAAACATACAATATATAATGTTGAAATATTAATGTTAAAACGAGGATATTTAAAGAGGGTATAATGAGAGTTTTATTTGTCAGACCAACGATATCAAGTCAACCTTTGTTTTTTTTTCATAATCTTTCCAAATTTTAAGGGACAATAATTCACACAAGTCGTACTTTAAACCGCCGTGCGTAATACCACCGGTGCCACGCGAAAGCCAGGGCCCCTAACATTCCGTGATATAGGGCTTCTGAAAACCAGATCCAGCCCAGGGACGGCTTTTCCCAGGCACACACCCAGCCTACATAGACCAGATACACCACCAGGCAGGCGCCCTCAATGAGGAGCGTAAAGCGGGTGAGCCCTGTACCCGTGATGGAGGCGAACAGTACAAAGGCCCAGGGCAATTGCGCCACGGAGAGAGCTAGGCTCCAGCGCGTGTGGGCAGCCAGAGCCACCACTTCCTGGTGGGTTGAGAATATGGCTAAAAAAGGTTCGTAAAAAAACACGGTTACAAAAAGCCAGGGCCAGCAAAACACGATCCCTGTGAACAACAGACGACGCGCCAGCTGAGGGGCCTGGGCGGCTCG
>JANWWQ010000083.1 GCA_025055635.1 Flavobacteriales bacterium | reverse complement strand
GATCGGTGGGAATAATGTCCAGTAAAAGCACATCCAGCCCTATCCCTGCGAGCAACAGAGCAATCTGGGAGCCCATCACGCCGGAACCCAATACGGCCACCTTGCGGATATGGCGTACGGGCCGGCGCATTCCATTGCGGGCCAAGGCCGTTTGCGGTAAAGCTTCGCTGAGAGTTTCCATGGAAGGCGTTATTTTTATTTGCCTCAAAGGTAGGGAAAAGTATGCATGCATAATATAGGAAACTTTCGGATCTAGGAGCTTCACAATAAAAGAAAACGGCGCAGACTCCTCTGCGCCGTTTTCTTTCCTTTTGGCACTACTTATCTCTCATCTGAGCAGGCATGCCAACAACGGTTTTCACAATCATGCCAGCAATCCGTGTGTTCCTCGCGCGCCATATCTTCTCTAAATGTTTCCAAATACAGCCTTTGGGTTCTATAAAACGCATTTTTTAGATTTTGAGCATCCTGCTCGCCGCGCATGCCAAAGTAAGGGTAATGATGGAGATAGTGGCCAAACACCTTTTCACAATCTCTGTGGTACGCTCTTGTGTCCAGAATATGATAATGCCAGAAGGTGTCCATAATCTTATTTGGAACGATGCCTCTACCATACTTTTTACACAAATGCAAGTACCTTTTGTATTCCACTTCAGCGCTTTCACATTCTTCAGGACTCCAGTTCTCACCCTCTTCTGGGTCTTGCAGCTTCATCTTCACCATTTCTAGGTCTAGCGCGGCGATGTCAGGGTCAATCCCTTTTGCGTGAATCAGATACGAGACACGCTCGGGTGCAATGGGGGCCGGAAATACAAGTTCAGCTTCCCCAACGACGAAGTTGTTTGGATTTTCTGCTTTCATAGCTTTATGGGATTTTAAGGTTTCCATGTGGATAGATTTTATAGGGTTTTTATTTTTTAAATTTGGGTTAATTTAAAATTTATTCTTTTGCATAGAACATCAAGAAAGGGAATAGAAGTTTTTTCCGCAATCCAATAACGCGTTAAATGACGGTCCTTGGAGCCGGTAATGGCCGTCCGAGCATGAAGAATCCTATGATTATCAATCACCAAAATATCTCCTTCTTTCAATTTCATTTGAATGGGTTTTTCTTCCTTAATTGCATTCATCCAAGACCTCACAGAATCCTCACGTAAATCTTCCTTGTTCACCAACCAGAAAGAATAATAAAATCTCAGACAGCCGTGCCTGTCCTCAGAGACGAGAGGATAACTCTCTTCATCATCCTGAAAAACTTTGTGCTCAAATAGCCTAATATTCCTTAATTCTTCTCTTATGCTCCTAGACATTTTTTCCCAAACCCTCCAGGCATCCACCAATAAGGTATCTCCACCCTCTGTACTAGCCTTGTGACAATGCCATACGATGTATCGGGCTCTATGATGATCAGTATGAAAATCCAGCGCACGGTCGGAAGTGACCAACGCTTTACTTTCTGGTTTGACGATTACTTCAGTGATTTGTATCACGGGCCCTAACTCCTCCAAAATTTCGTTGAGTATCCATGAAGGTTTCCCACCTATTATCTGATAACCCTTTTTCCTTAAATTCTCGGAAAAATTTTCCCAGAAATATGCGCCCATAAGGAAATCTTCTCTATTTTCCATGGTTATTTAATTCAAAATTACAATGAAATAGTTAAGCTTTTTTACGATGTGGGTTAAGGTATCTGAATAAAAGGCTCTTATCAATTTTTTATTTTTAATCATAATGCATAAGTTGGGAATTTCCATATCATCAGGCATAAATAAGGATCTAACGGCCAGCCATCTGAAACGAGCTATAATGAGGACGTTCTCCTTTTCAAGGAGCCTGTTCTTAGTGGCCAAAATCACCCGCGCTATGGATCTACGGTCAGGCCGATACTTTGAAATATTGCAGTGGCCGTTGGAATACACTTTGTAATCCATTATATCTATAGATTTTATGAAATTCGAACTTTCCATAGGCTTTTATTTAAGGGGTTTAACAAGAAAAGTTTTTATGAAACACTTATCATCTCAGGGTCACTTTTCCACAGATAATCACCCCCTCTCTTAATAAATTTCTCTTCCTGGAAGGTAACCTGATGGAGCGCCTCAAAAAAGCCCACTTTATGGATAGGCTGACTGTACCTATAGCGTTCACCAATATTATCATAAAAACGACCAGCCGGATCAACCATAAGGTAAGAACCTCGCATGTCCTCATTGTCCTCAACAGCTAATTCAGTGAATAAACTCAAAATCCTGTGCCTTTCCATAAATTCATGGAATTGGGTATTGTTAATCTTCATATTTCCAAATTCCCTATCATTCTGCCCTTTCACCTCTAAAACTTGAAAAATCTTCCACCTATCGGGCATGACCTTCCTAATAAATTCATGGAAATTCTCCTGATAATTCAAGGAAGACACCACCGTATTAATCTTTAGCTTATATCCTAAGCGCTTAATTTTGAAGGCCAATTCCTCATAATCAGCCTGGCCAGGCGCAGGGTGTCCAGGCACCTTTCTGCCAATTTTTTCATTGGTACCGGGCACAAGGCTGTCTATACTCAGAGCGATCCAATCTAAAACGCCTGCATTTTCTATCAAAAATTCCTCGGTAACTCCGGTTCCATTTGTTATTATGGAAGTAATCAATCCATAGTTTTTTGCTTCTCTAATGAGATCACTCAACCAAGGACAAAGTGTGGGTTCGCCTCCCGCAAACGAAATTTTCCCTTGTATGGAGCGGCCTATCTCCCGCACTACTTCCAAAGCCTCCTCCTTGGGTAAATGACCCTTAGGCAGCCTGTCTTGCTTCACGTCCAGAAATCTGGCGAAGCAATGCTGGCAACGCATATTACATGGTTGCCACACGTGAAAATTAACTGTAGTTTTCATAGTTTCTAAATTCTACCCCAAAGGTGAATTTGCATAAGCATAGGAATTTCAATTGGAGCAATGAATTACCCCTCAATGCAATGAAATACTCCTTTTAATGCAATGAAATTTGATTAGACGGCCCCGAAGCCTTTTGAATTGCTATTTGTCAGTTAATTTTTCCTTTTTCCTGCCAAAACTTATCAACTTTTTTAATCATTTCAGGATTAGTTATATCTAATCTATATGTTTGCCGTTCGCCCTTTTCATTTTTTGCATACACATAAAGGACTTTGTCCTTTTTATTAAAGTCTTCAATTTTATTCCTATTAACCAACGTAAATCTCCCAATTTCAAAAAATTGAGGCACACTCATCCCAAGGTCCATTAATTGATCAAAATTGACTCTGACCAATTCACCCGGTTTGCGGTTATCAAAATATATCCTTTTGTTTGAACGGGGCTGCTTGATAGATTCAATAAAAACAATGTTATTGATATAATAGACCCCTTCCTCCTCATTTTTTAATCGGAGGATTATTTTGGGCCCCATCGTAGCAGCTTTAAAATTTTGCACCTCTTTGATGAATTTTTCTAATGTTCCCTTGAGCTTTTCATCTGAATAAGGCTTAGAAAGATGTGCCACAGGAAAATCAAACTCAGAATTTAAATCTTCTATTTGCGAAAGATGATAGGTTGTGAATCCACTCACAAACAAAGTGGGTTTTTTTGAAATCTTCGCTATTTCTAAACCGTTTCTTTTATCATGAGCTAAATTGATATCCAAGATTACAGCATCTACTTCCGAATCATGTTCTCTCAATGAATTTAAAAATTGATCAGAAGCATGAGCAACAAACAATACTTCACAGAAAAGTTTCTCTCTAAGGATTTGTTGAAGGGAGATGAGTTGTTCCTCATTGTCATCCAGAATGGCAAATGTGATGCTACTATTTCCCATAATTATTTTTGTTTCTCCTGTTTTCTATCAAATTCTAGCTTAATTTTTAATTCTGCGGTGTAAATGTTGTCTTTATTGGAAAATTCCAAAGACGCCCTATTACCGACAAGATATTCTAAACGGTCTTTCAAAATTTGCAGGCCCAAACCACCTTTAGACGAAGACATTTTTTTAGAAGATATAATATTCTGAATTCTAAAAATAAAAGTATCCCCTTGAAGACGTACGACAATATTCAAAAACTCAGGATTCTTGGTATCTCCGTGTTCAAAGGCATTTTCAATCAGGGGTGCTAAAAGAAGGGGCGGTAAACAAGGCTCAAGATAGAAAGCTGATTTCTCATCTATCTGGAAGTCCATCTTAAGACATTCCTGGCAATTCTGAAGAGAAGAGAGAAACCTAATATAGTCTTTAACAAAGTCAACTTCCTCCTTAATGGAAACTCGTTTATCATCTCTGGCGTAAACGACGTATTCCGTAACATCAGCAAAAGCATCCACTGATTTCTGTAAATTATTTAACCGGATGTTGATTAAATGCAAAGCATTGTTGATGGTGTGCGGTTGAAGCTTATGCCTAAGGCTCTCAATTTTTAGTGTTTTTATTTCTTTTCTCTGAAGTAAATTTTTTCGGGTTAAATTTTTATACTTACTTTTTAAATCTGAATAAGCGCACCACTGAGTTAAAACTACGACCAACAGAATGACGATAACGCCATGAGACCATTGTAAACCATCAAAAATGCCAATATCCCAAAAAGTATTTAAAAATTTTGTCATATAAGCCCAAAATTATCATAATTATTTGCCCCTCACAAACACCACCTCATTCCCCCGTATTCTCTCCTTCCAATAGGCTATTCCAAAGGCCTTCAAAGCCGCCTCCGCCCTTTGCGTATCGGCCGGCAGGATGGTGTTGAAGATCAGGGCGCCGCCTGGCAGAAGGCATTTATACAGAGCGCGGATAAATTCCGGGTCCAGGCAGGCAGGGGGCACCTGGCGGTCCACAAACACGTCCATTACAATGCAGGGCCAGCGGTCTGTGGTTTGCAGGATGAATGCTTCCGCGCGGGCGGTGTGGACGGTCAGCGGGGCATACCGTTGCGCCACCTGATAGACTTCGAAGGCGATGCGCACGCAGACGGGGTCGGCCTCCACGGCCTCCACAGGGCCCTGAAAGCCAAATTTTCGGCGGAGGGACTCCACCACGCAGCCCCCACCCAGTCCCAGCACCAGCACCTTGTGCCAGGTGGGCCGCCACACCCGATGCAAGGCCTCTTCCAGCACGCGCTGCAGCGCCCCGTAGGAGTAGTTGGCTTCAGCACTGTCCAGCCGCAACCGGCCATTGATGAGGTTCAGTTCCAAGGCGCCACTCAGGGGAGAAGGCACCCGATAACTCAGCGGCCACAGGTAGGAGAGCAGGCGGAGCCCCAGCGAAGGCCGACGTGGAAGCGGGTGCATACCCAAAATTAGTCTCCGGTCGGATAAACCTATAGCAGCCACACCGCGCCTGTCTGCGGTCCGCACCTACACGCTCTTCCGAGTTAACGTTTGACGTCTTTTTTTCTAAATAGTGCCTGGGCCTGGGCAGCTCACCGCAAGAACAACAGTTCCCGGTACTTAGCCAGAGGCCAGTAGTTGTCGTCCACGAGCAATTCCAGCTTATCCACGTGGTAGCGCAGCGGCTCAAAGAAGGCCTTCACCTTTTGACAATAGGCATCGGCCCGCTCCTCCTCGTCCTCTATTTTATTGGCCTGGCGCCGGGCTTC
>JANWWQ010000082.1 GCA_025055635.1 Flavobacteriales bacterium | reverse complement strand
GACAACAAGTACACCATCATTGCCCCCGGCTTACGCAGTGCCGATCCCTTGAACTTTGTGGATACCAAGCCCTATAAAGAACGTTTGCGGCAGGCCATGGAATCCACCGGCCTCAAGGAGGCCATTGAAGCTGCTTACGGGAAATTGTCCGGCATGCCGGTTGTGATCGCCTGCATGGACTTTGAATTCATCGGGGGTAGCATGGGCTCTGTGGTGGGTGAAAAGATCGTTCGGGCGGCGGATCATTGCTTGCGCAACAAAAAGCCTCTTATTATTATTTCTAAAAGCGGGGGAGCACGAATGATGGAGGCTCCCTTTAGCCTCATGCAGATGGCCCGTACCAGCGCAAAGCTGATGGAGCTCTCAGAAAAGCGGATACCATACATTTCCGTAATGACTAATCCCACCACAGGTGGAGTGACGGCTTCTTTTGCCATGCTGGGCGACCTAAATATAGCCGAACCTGAAGCCCTGATTGGCTTTGCCGGCCCCCGCGTGGTGAAAGAAACTATTAAGCGCGAGCTGCCCGAAGGATTCCAGACGGCCGAGTTTGTGCTGGAGACGGGCTTCCTGGACAAAATCGTGCCCCGCAAACAACTGAAATCATTCCTTCATCAAGTGCTCACGATGTTCACGGCCAATGTGAAGTGAGCCGTATGCCGGTTCCTTTTAAAAAATTAAATGCAGAGGATTTGGCTGTCTTCCGGCGTTTGTGTGGCGAAGGGTACGTTCACACCGATCCCGATGATCCGGTCTGGGAGCGGGCCACCCACGACGAGACCGAAGACTTGCAATTTGCACCCGAAGTGGTGGTGAGACCCCCTTCCGAAGAAGCTATAGCTCAAATCCTGCGGTACTGCAATACCCAAAACATTTGCGTAACGCCCCGAGGGGCTGGTACCGGATTGAGCGGTGGTGCCCTACCGGTGTTTGGCGGAGTGGTGCTGGATACTTCCCGCCTGAATCAAATTGTGCACCTGGATGAGGAAGGCTTTTACGTGGTGGTACAACCAGGCGTGATTACACAGGTTTTACAGGAGGCTGTAGCAGAAAAAGGCTTGTTTTATCCTCCCGATCCGAGCAGCCGAGGAAGTTGTTTTATCGGAGGAAACGTGGCAGAAAATGCCGGGGGCCCCAGAGCTGTCAAATACGGCACTACGAAGGACTTCGTCTTGAGCCTCAGGGTGGTACTCGCCGACGGCACCATTATCCAGACCGGTGCAGCCACTTTAAAAAACGCCACCGGCTATAACTTGACCCAATTGTTTGTAGGTTCGGAAGGTACCTTGGGCGTAGTAACGGAAATTACCCTAAAGTTATTACCCCATCCACGTCACCGCCTTCTTATGTTGGCCAATTTCCGCGACGCCGAAACGGCCTGCGCCTCGGTCGCCAAGATTTTCAAGGCGGGCTACATACCTTCTGCGCTTGAATTTATGGAGCGCGATGCTATCACTTACACCCTTCAGTTTAAGCCCGATATTCCACTAGAGGTGCCGGAAACAACAGGGGCCCAGCTCCTGGTAGAAGTGGATGGTCTTTTTCAGGACCAGGTCCAGAAAGAATGTGACGGCATATTTGAAGTGTTGGAAAGCCAGGGGGCTTTTGACATTCTCTTTGCCGACGACCAGGCCTCTCAAAATCGTCTATGGTCCCTACGGCGGGCGGTGGGTGAAGCCGTAAAGGCCCATTCCATTTACAAGGAAGAAGACACCGTGGTGCCTCGCCATCAGCTGCCCCAGCTGCTAAAGGGTGTAAAGGAAATAGGACAGAAATATGGTTTCCAATCGGTGTGCTATGGCCATGCCGGCGATGGCAACCTCCATGTGAATATCTTAAAAGGCCACTTGAGCGATGAAGTTTGGAAAAACGAATTGCCGATAGCCATTTCGGAAATCTTTCAGTTATGTAAAAAGCTGGGAGGCACACTCAGCGGTGAGCACGGAATCGGGTGGGTACAGCGGCAATACATGTCTGTGGTGTTTTCAGCTGAAGAACTTGCCGTTCAAAAAAAGTTGAAAGATCTTTTCGATCCCAAAGGAATTTTGAATCCTGGAAAATTACTACCTTAGCAGTTCAAATCTTTGTTTTTAGTTACTGAAATTAAAAAAAATTATGAGAAAGCACACATTAATATCTTCTCTTCCGTTGGTTACCCTTGTAATAACTTTTTCGTCCTGTGGTAGTGGAAAATCTGATGATAAAAAGGATCCGACTGCAGCAGAAAATGAACGTTACGATAATTTGTTAAAAGATAAAATTGGCGTCTTTAAACCTTTGCCCACTGCGGATCCGAATTTGAGTCCTGCTTTGGTCAATTTAGGTCGGCACCTTTATTTTGATAAACGACTCTCTCGTAAAGAGACCATTTCCTGCAATTCATGTCACAACCTGGCTACTTATGGCGTTGACAACAAACCTACCTCCCCCGGTGATGAAGGTAAAAACGGAGAACGTAACAGCCCCACCACCTATAATGCCTTCTTGCATATTGCACAGTTTTGGGATGGTCGGGCAGCAACGGTAGAGGAGCAGGCCGGCATGCCCATCCTTAATCCGGTGGAAATGAACATCCCCAGCGAAAAGTTCCTAATGGACCGGCTTTCAAAGGTGGAGCTCTATCAAAAGCTTTTCAAAGAGGCTTTCCCGAATGACAAAAATCCATTCACTTTTGATAATCTCAAAAAAGCGATTGGTGCCTTTGAACGGACTCTTGTGACCCCGACTCGTTTTGATAAGTATTTAGCCGGCGATAAATCGGCCCTCACTTTGGATGAGAAAAAAGGGCTCATGGCTTTTATAACCACAGGCTGTACCACCTGTCACATTGGTCCGGGCCTTGGAGGGAACATGTTTCAAAAATTCGGCGTGCATGCTAACTATTGGGAATATACAAAAAGCTCAAAAATTGACGAAGGAAAGTATGCTGTCACTAAAATGGAAGCCGATAAATACATGTTCAAAGTACCTTCTCTTTACAATGTGGAAAAAACTTATCCCTATTTTCATGATGGCAGCGTGAGCTCCCTGGAGGAAGCAGTCAAAATCATGGCAAAAATTCAACTGAACGTAGATTTGCCTCAGGAAGAAATACAAAAAATTGTCACTTTTCTTAAAAGTCTGACGGCTGAAATTCCTGCCGAATTGGCCCGCGATCCCTTCCAGGCTTCATAGGCCTTTTCCCTTTCCCTGTGTGGTATGGTGCTCTGAAATTTCTCAAATAAAAAGTCCAAATTTTAATTTAATTATTCTTTTTTGCTTTAGCATTCATGTTGCATATAATTTTTCAATAGCTCAAGTTTTTAAGCCTGACACTGTCATTTTAGAGGTTATCCTCAAAGGGCATAATCCTTTTGTCCATATCAATCTTAATGTGCCATGGGGGCAAAGTGTTTCAACGGGCCTTCTGGAATTACGGTTTGAAGGGGATTCCACCGCTTTTACCTATTGGGTGAAAGCCTCGGATACCATCATTCTGAGCAAGGCCTGGATCAAGGGAAGCTTCAAATCGAATCCTGATCAATGGATTCTGGCTAATGGTTTTCAGAGCTGGTCCGAAAGCCGGTATTTGCAAGCCCACCACCGACAAAAGCCGCCGTCTGTCCTCATCAGGCTTTTTGCCCGATACTATGGCGATTTTCACTTTTTCTCCTACCAAAAATTTAGGAATTGGCAACATTCGTGGAGCTTTACTATTGTGCCGCTGCCCGGGGATAGTGCAGAGTTGCTGGCTTCTCTAAACGAAGATGTCGCATACACTTGCATCCTGTGGCACCATCCTTCTGGTCGCTTTTTGGCGGTTCGCGATTGCGCCGGAAAGCGTATCGGTTCTGAACCCTGGCCGCTCTTTTCTATTTTTCACGCTCGTGGCCCTCATCATAACCTCTATGACCGATGGGCCTCGCTCTATAGTCTGGAGCAGGCTTGGCGACCTCCCGATACCCTACGGGGATGGACGAGCTGGTATTACCATTATCAACATATTTCGCAAGCCATTTTTCTCAGCAACCTCAAGGCCTATTGTTCCCTTCCCGTCCAGATAATGCAGTTGGATGATGGCTATCAAAAGGCCGTCGGTTTGTGGACCCAGCATAACTTCAAGTTCCCCGTCGGATTGAAAGCCTTGGCCGATAGCGTTCATCACTGCGGCAAGAAAGCCGGCATCTGGGTGGCTCCCTTCGTGGTGGACCGGCGTTCCGGCATTCCCCACCACCATCCTGAATGGTTGGTAAAAAATGATAAAGGTCGTCCTTTGCGCGTGGGATACAATCCTACTTGGAAAGGGTGGTACTTTGCCCTGGACCTCTACCAAGCCCAAGTAAGGGACTATCTGCGGGGCTGCCTGGACACCCTTCTCCGCCACTGGGGCTATGATTTTCTCAAAGCCGATTTTTTGTTTGCCGCCGGCTTGGTAGCCCGTCCTGACCTCAATAAAACCCGTGCCGAAACGATGGCTGACGCCTTGCGCTGGCTGCGACAAGTTACAGAGGGTCGGCTTCTTTTGCTTTGTGGTGTACCCTTAGGACCCGCTTTTAAAAAGGCCGATTTCTGCCGTATAGGCAACGACATTCATCTGCGCTGGGACATGTGTGGCCTCCGCTGGTTGCGGGCCCCCGAACGACCTTCTACCATCCTTTCCATGCTCAATACGGTGGTGCGCAGCCCCCTGAGCGGCCGCTTCTTTGGTAATGACCCCGATGTGTATATCTTACGTTCTGAACACAACCATCTCACCCCCTGGCAAAGGAGGCTTCTCACCCTTGTCAACCATACCTTCGGCATGCTTCTCCTCACTTCGGACAATCCCGACCTCTACGAGGATTCAGTACGGACCCATTATCATCAGTGGCTGGGGTATCGGGGTGCTCCTGTAGTGGCTGTGCCTGCTGGTCCAGATATTTTTCGGGTGATCCCTGCGCCTTCACTTCCCTTGTCAAATACCCCTCCCCTATTCATAGAACTCAGGAAAAGACCCCGCCACCGGTAACGAATGCGCAGGCCTACTTTGGATTACTTTTAGGGCGTGTCTCCTGCGGGCCTCCGGTCGGAGGGTCGGCCTCCGCTCCGCTCGGCCGGCGGCAGCCGCCGGCCCGCAGGGGTCGGGCTGCTCCGGACTCCGCATGCGCTTCGGCAATCCTTTGGCCGCAGCCCTTGAGAGCGGTCAAGGCAGTGCCGGCCTTCGGCCGCCCTCCGCATCCCTCATGCACCCCCCCATTTCTCCCTTACTTTTTAGCAAAAAAAAAATTAGTTTCCTTCCCCATGAACTAGTAAATGCCAAAACCTTGAAAATGCGGCCCCGCATTCACTAAAGAGTTTTATCCAATCTTAAATGCTTTTTGCTTCTCCAAAAACCACTTAATCCTCCCCTTGGTCCAGAGTCTTCAGGGGGTCCTTTCGTTCATGTATCGCTGTACGCGTTCCCTGTAATAGGGCTTCAGGTGAGGGGGCACAGTACGGAGCATTTCGGTGATGCGTTCTTTTTCTTTTTCAAAGTCGGCTAAGGTGGGCGCAGTCGGCCTCGGTATATCCTCACCCGGCCGACTCTGACGTTGCTCGTCCTGATCCTGTTCTCGCTGGGCTTTCTCAAATTCCAGCAGGCGCACCATAATCTCACGCTGGCGCAG
>JANWWQ010000081.1:242-5830 GCA_025055635.1 Flavobacteriales bacterium | reverse complement strand
AATCCAGGACTTTCTGGCTAAGGGCGGCTGATGGTTGGAGATGAGAGGTTTGCTTAATATGAAAAACATTATTAAAAAAAAAGCTGCCACAAAGGCAGCTTTAACTTTAAAGTTTTTACTTGATTATGTTTTATGGATTATTCCTTTTCATTTTTTCCTGCACCTTCTGTTCTGCCTGATTCTCGCGCTTGCCGCTCATTTTTTCTTGTACTTTTTGTTCAATCTGGTTTTCGCGAGCTCCCCCCATTTTTTCCTGTATTTTTTGCTCGGTCGTTTTGGGTCCGGCTGGAGTGGGGGTGGGTGCTGGAGCGGGCTGGCTCACGGAACTTGTTTCTTTTTTCCCTGAGGAACCCGATTTTGGAGAAGGGGCCTGCTTGTCGGTCATTACGGCATTCACGACATGGATTACTCCATTAGAACAATCCAGGTCAGCCGTGGTGATGAGGGCATTAGCGACCATGGTACCAGCTTCGGATTTGCTGACGGAAATTTTCTTTCCATTCATTGCCATGAATTCCGGCGTGCTATTCACATCTGCCGCCATGCGCTTGCCTTCCACCACGTGATACAACAGCACGTCCCGCAGTCTCTTGGTATCTTTTTTCAGCTTTTCCAGCTCGGCCTGCCCCAGAGCCTCAAAGGCCGTATTCGTGGGTGCAAACACAGTGAAGTTTTTGGTGCTATCCTTCAGCGTGGCTGTGAGCCCGGCCTGCTCTAACAGGGCTGTGAGTGTGCTGAAATTGGGATCGGCCAAGGCCGTTTCTACAATGTTTTTGCGGGCGGCAGCCATGGCCTTTTCCATACTGTCTTTCCGAGCTTGCTCCAAACGAGCTAGTGAGTCAGCCTCACGCTTCTTACGTTCGGCTTCTTTCTCGGCATTACCGCCGCAAGAGTACAAGGCAGCGGCGAAAAGGGAAAAGAATACGATTTTTTTCATAATTAATCTGGTTGGCGGCGCAAAGGTATCAATTTTTGGACCAAAAAAATTTTTTTGAGAAGTTTTCCATTTCTCCATAAAAAAATTCTTTCATACCTTTGCCCTTGCAAAATTTTAAACCATGAAAAAGCATATTCTTAAAATCGCAACGCTGGCTGTAGCTGGCTTCGTAGGTTTTTCATCCATAACCCTCACTTCCTGTTCCAAAACCAAGGGTTGTAAAGTGGAAAAGGATGACAAGTATGACCCCTCTGCAGACGAGGCCGACAACACCAAATGTGATCCCACGGGTACCGTCAATAAGTTTGTGGGAATTTACAATGGGTCTGAAAGCTGTACAAGTGGGAACGATACCTACAGTCTGGAAATAGAAGCTGGCACATCCGAATATACCATCAAGATTAAAAACCTTTTCAATTTGGGGGCCACGTTTGTCATCAATGCTAATGTCAGCCAAAAGAATATCACAATTCCTAATCAAACAGTTTCAGGGGTCACTGTCAATGGGTCGGGTTCGCTGAATGGCAATTCTCTTTCCCTTACCTTTAGCCTGAGTAGTGCGGTCGGTTCTGATAACTGTACCTTCACAGGCAGCAAGTAATTCCAGTTTTTAAAAAATTGTACTAAGACCGCTCATTGTGGCGGTCTTTTTTTTTGGTCTGGGGTTTGCTTAAATAATAAGGTGGAACTGCGCCTATCTATTGCGTTTGTCTTTGCCTGTTCATTTTCTTTTTCTTGGTCTCAGGAGGATAGCTTAGGAACCTCCCTCAGGAAAATCCGAGGCAAGATGCTTCGGAATCAGGTACACCACGCCGGAGAAATAGCCCTGACAAATTTCATGGTGACTCCCTATGGAGATACACTTTTGCTAGGGCGCCTGAACCCGGTTGAAATTTACACTTTGCGCACCTATCAGGATTCTCGTGAACAAGAGGCTTACGAGCGTGTTGTGGCAGGGGTTAGAAAAGTGTGGGGGGCCTTTCGGGAAGCCGATAGTTTGTGGCAGGCCATCCGGAGGGAAGGGATACGCCAACACCACCTGGAAGAGCTCCTACGAGACCGTATGGGTGAGCGTTTGAGCCACATGAGCCGGATGGAAGGAGCTCTATTTCTTAAGCTGCTGAGCCGGGCCACTGGCCTTACGGCCTTTCAGATTATTCGTTCCCTGAAAGGCCGGTTTAAGGCTTCCTTATACCAGCTTGCAGCCCGTAAGGTCGATTTGGATCTAAAGGCGTCCTATGACCCTTGGCACAATGATTATGACCGCAGATTGGAGGAGATTTGCCGCTTGATGGAAAGCGGTGCCCTTACTCCCTTGCCTTAGTATTCTCTTACTTTTGAGGGCCAGCATGCAAACCAACGCAGGGGCCCATCTGGCCCTGGTGGTGGTCAACGTTATTTATGCCCTGAACTATCTGGTGGCTAAAGGCCTCATGCCAGAATATTTGAAACCGGCTGCTTTTATTCTTCTGCGGGTGGTGTTCACCGCCAATGTGGCGATGTTATTATGGTGGCTTGGAGGACGGGAGAAAATACTCCGCCGGGATATGGGACGGTTTTTTTTATGTGCACTCACAGGGGTAATGATCAATCAACTCCTTTTTTTTGAAGGTCTCAACCGGACTACGCCGGCTCATGCCGCTGTGATCTTCACCAGCAACCCAGCCCTTACTTTACTGGCTTCCTGGCTGCTGGTCCGAGAGCGCATCAGGCCACGACAGGTAGCCGGTCTGATCCTCTCCCTGGCAGGAGCCTTGGCCCTTACCATGATCCGTAATGGACGTGTGGATTTTTCATCTCAGTATTCGCTGGGCAACCTTATGGTGTTGCTGAATGCCCTTTCATATGCTTTTTATTTGCCCCTTGTTAAACCGTTGCTTCAGAAGTACCAGCCCATCACCATTTTGGCGGTGAATTTTTTTATAGGTCAGTTTTTGGTGTTGCCTTTTGGATTGAAGCCTCTTCTGGAAACGCATTTTTATGAATTTACCTTGGCCGTGTGGGGACAGGTAGCTTTTGTACTCATAGGGGTAACTTTTGTGACTTACCTGCTGAGCATTTACGGTTTGCGTCGCCTTTCGCCTTTTACTGTGAGCGTGTACGTGTACTTGCAACCCTTTTTAGCCATCATTTTGGATGTGGTTTTGAGGGACTTTAGCCCCAATATAGGTTTTTTCCTCGCCTCGGCGGCTTTACTGGCCGGGATGTGGATGGTGATAAAAACAAAAAGTAACTAAAAAACCTAAAAAGTATTTTTTAGATAACTGCGTTGTATCAGAACGTCGGTCAATTCTGAGTGATGCAAGGAATTTCCTAAAAGAAAAAAATATCAATAAATGGCTTCTAGGAAAGAGATTATTTTTGATCCCTCAGTAACAACATAGATATAGGTGCACACGTGTAAAAAGGATGTCATCGCAAGCGTATAAACACACAATTTAGCCACCTGATGTCTGAGCATCAAGGGGTTTTGATATAATTTCTTCCATTTAATAAGATATAAAATAATTAAAGTAAAGCCTGCCGGAGGCATCAAGATCGTGGTAATGAAGAGAAGAAACTTCATCCTTTTACACTATATTGTTTAATTGCATTTATTGAAATTAAATTTTCGTACACATGTATTTTCCAGAATGATTTTTCGTCCTCATAAACGCCAAAAAGCTTTAAACCTTTTGGAGGGTGTAAAATGGGCACTGCAGAGAAAATATATTTCCCTCCCAGGGAAGCGAAGGCCTGAAGATTAATGTGAAGCGAATCCAAAGGGGGCAGGGATGTGTGTTTACCGATTAAGAAATATCTGGGATGATGACCCCATGCAGCAGGAAAATAGTAACATCTGTTCCCCCAATTATCAAAATACTTACGGTTGGAGGGGTTTCTGTCCAGCTCGGCAGCCATTATTTCACGAAAGCGTACTTTGTAGCCGTAATGATACACAGAAAAAAGCCCATCCAAAGTGTAGAAGCCATTGTATTGCGCTACTGTAGGGCTCATTCCTATAGAAACAACACGATAAGCCGAATCCGGCAAACCAATGTCCTTTTTTATTCTGGAAAAAAGGGATTCGCTGAAGTAGCTTTCGTAACCTGGTTTGCGCGGATGGCCAATGAGAATGCGAATATTGTGACCCAATTCATCATCCGCTATCCATATCATCAGCAGGAAACAACCTGATATTATACCAGCTGCGCGACGGGACGCAGAGAAGCGGAAAATATGGTGCAGGGCCAGAGCCATCAGAATAAGCCATAGCATGGGTAGCATCGTGATGAAACGATGGGCCTTGAGGGCTAGAATGATGGGTAGAGGCTTATATAATAATCGGGCTACAAGGTCGTAAAATCCATAACAAAGCGCCACAACAGTCATGATTGCGAATATTTTCCGGTACCTGGAGAAGTTACCGGGGTATAGAGAGGCGATGCCCATCAGAGCCAGAATAGGTAACGGAGTGAAATAAGCCACGTGGTAATGGCTCATGAAAAGGCTAAAAGCGCTATCAGCCAGGCCTGTCAAGGCATCCAGGTCCTCGTCGGGGCGGTATTCCTTACGGTGGGCCCTGAAACCAAAGGTAAAAAAGTACAGAAATACCAGGGGCAGGTTGATCAAGAGGAATACGAGAGATTGTGCACCAAAAGCTAAAATGAACCGAGCCGGGATGGCGTTGCGGCGCACAGCCTCAACGATTATGAAGAGTACCACAGCTGTGGCAATAGTGGTAAATCCCCATACGAAGGAGGTAAAAAACGGAAATATTAAAATAATAAGATAATCATACCATCTGTCGCGTTTGACGTAAATATTCAAATATGCAAAAAGTAGTAGGGGAAGGCCTTGGACGGCCAGTCCAAACACTGGAAATACTTGGATCATGCCGAAACAAAAGGCCACAAACCAGCTGATGAAATTGTACTCATAAGCTGGAATAATATGTTTTCGCAATAACCAATACATTCCTATAAAGCCGACACTATGTATAAACAGCTGGATAAGCTGGTAGCCATAATATCCTCCCAGAATGTGTATGGCTAGGTAGTTAAAGGTGAAGCCAGGCGGCAGGGCAGCCCTGGGTAATCCATTCATCAGGGCTGGGATGAGGGTGTAGTCCGTGTATTCAAAGCCCACGCCGTATTTGCGTAATAGAATGAGCCACACCAGCTCGCCTTCTAAAGTGTCGTGCACGCGCACATAACCTTCTGGGCCCATAAAAAACCCCAAACTCCAGCGTGCGAGAAAAATGGCCGTGAGAAGCCAAGGCCACCACCGCGAGTGAAGGAATGCGAAGATTTTTTTTTCCTTCAAGTCGGCAGAGGTACTGACCTACAGGAAAATGATAGTAAATTCTACGCGGCGGTTTTTCTGGCGTCCTTCAGGGGTGCTGTTATCGGCAATAGGTCTATCGGGGCCGTACCATGCGGTACGGATGCGACGTTCGGGCACGCCTTTTTTCATTAAATAAGTTTTTACTGAATTTGCCCGGTTTTTACTTAAAGTCATGTTTTTTGCGCGGGATCCCACATTATCGGTGTGCCCCTCTATAAGGAGCCCATAATCTGGGTTTTTCAGCAATTCCACAGCCAGTTCATCTAGGGATGGGAAGGAGGAAGGCCGAATAATGGCTTTACCGGTTTCAAACTCCAGGTTTTCA
>JANWWQ010000081.1:0-232 GCA_025055635.1 Flavobacteriales bacterium | reverse complement strand
GCGCAGCTTGGCCTGAACTTCCTCTTTGATCGCCGGACATCCGTTATTCTCGGGCACCCCTTTCAGTGTGGGGCAGCGGTCGTCTTTATCTGGAATGCCATCATTGTCTTGGTCGTTGTAAGGACAGCCTTTGTTTTCTATGGGCCCTGCCACGTCCGGACAGGCATCGTCTTTATCCAGCAAGCCGTCTTTATCACGGTCTGGCAGGGGACAGCCTCTCAGTTCGGCAAGC
>JANWWQ010000080.1 GCA_025055635.1 Flavobacteriales bacterium | reverse complement strand
GATCGGAGCTCGTCCATTTCCCGGTAAAGAGCAAGGCGTTCCGTGATGTTGGAAACATACGTGTCAGGCAGCAGCAGGCTCAAGTCGGTTTCCAGAACACAATCCACGGTCATTTCTTCACCTCCCCATCCATCGGAGGGACTCACAGATTCGGAGGCGGCAGCTTCCTCCGCACGAAGTTCACGGATGGCTTCATCCAGGATTTTCTGATAAGTGTCATAGCCCATTTCGCTGATGAAACCGCTCTGTTCTGCTCCAAGTAAGTCCCCCGCCCCTCGGATGTCCAGGTCGCGTAAAGCAATCTGAAGGCCGCTTCCCAGTTCGGTGAATTCCGCAATGGCTTTAAGTCTTTTTTGCGCTTCTTCGGTAAGGGTGTGCAGGGGAGGTGTCACAAGGTAGCAAAAGGCTTTGCGGTTGCTCCGACCCACACGGCCGCGCAGTTGATGCAGATCACTTAAACCGAATTGGTGGGCATTATGGATAATGATGGTGTTGGCGTTGGGCACGTCCAGCCCGCTTTCCACGATGGCCGTAGAGACTAACACCTGCACCTGCCCCTCCAGAAATGAGATTAACACTTCTTCCAGGCGGCGGCCTTCCATTTGCCCATGGGCTGTCGCTACCCGCGCTTCAGGTACAAGCCGTTGCACCATGGCTGCCACCTCCTCCAGGTCCTGCACTCTGTTGTGTACAAAAAACACCTGACCTCCTCTTTGCAACTCATACCGGATGGCTTCTCTGATGACTTTTTCATTAAATGTGTGGAGCTCAGTAGCTATGGGTTGCCTGTTGGGAGGAGGAGTGCGGATGATGGACATATCACGGGCCCCCATCAGCGAAAACTGCAGAGTTCTGGGGATGGGTGTAGCAGTCAGTGTGAGCGTATCCACTGTGGCTTTAAGATTTCGGAGTTTTTCCTTCACGTTTACTCCGAATTTTTGTTCCTCGTCTATGATAAGCAAACCCAGATCCTTAAACTTTACCTGTGAACCCACGAGGATGTGCGTACCAATAATGATATCAATTTTTCCGGCGGCCAGATCTTCCAGAATTGCTTTTTGTTGCCGAGGCGAGCGAAAGCGGCTCAGATATTCCACCCTTACCGGAAAGCCTTGCAAACGAGCAAAAAAGGTATTATAATGCTGGAGAGCCAGAATGGTCGTGGGCGCCAGAACGGCCGTTTGCTTGCTGTCGCAGGCAGCCTTAAAAGCGGCCCGTATGGCAATTTCGGTTTTCCCAAAACCCACATCGCCACAAATGAGCCGGTCCATGGGCCAAGGTTTTTCCATATCGGCTTTCACTTCTTCTGTAGCTTTCAATTGATCGGGAGTGTCTTCATACATGAAGGAAGATTCTAGCTCCTGTTGCAAGTATGTATCCGGAGAGAAAGCAAAGCCCGGCGTCATCCGCCGGCGGGCATATAGCTTGAGTAAATCAAAAGCCAGTTGCTTTATGCGCTTCTTTGTCCGGGCTTTGGTATTTTTCCAGGCCGTGCCTCCTAACTTATGGAGAGCGGGTTCTTGTCCTTCGGCACCCGTGTAGCGGGCAATTTTGTGCAGGTTGTGAATGCTGACCAGCAGTTCATCTCCATCCTTATATATCAGGCGGATGCATTCTTGCACTACGCCGCCATTATCCAGTTTTACCAGACCCGCAAAACGGCCTATGCCATGGTCAATATGTGTAACGTAATCCCCAGGCTTTAGACGTGCCAGGTCTCGGAGCGTAATAGCTCCTTCGCGCACATAATGCACCCGCAGCTTGAAGCGCCGATAGCGATCAAAAATGAGATGATCGGCAAAGCATGCGGGGCCCTCTTCTCCACACAGAAAACCTTCATGGATGCTGAACTGTGCGGAAATAAAAGAGGGGCCTTTCAAAGCCTCCATAATTTCGCGCATGCGCTGCTCCTGCGAGGGCTGGTCTGAAAAAAAGAAAATGGGCCGCTGCTTTTGAGCCAGTGCGCGCCAATCTTCCACCAAAAGATCAAAATTTTTATGATAGGAAGGCTGAGGATGGCAACCAAAGTCCAGAGCGTTGCCTGTATGCCCGATTTGATAGAAAACAAGGGGGTAAGATGAGAACAAATGCTGAGGCTCTGTGCTTGCAAAGGGTTCAGGAGCTTCTTTTTCTTTCCATCGCCGCTTTAGGCCCTCAATATCCCAAAGCCAGAACAAAGTGGAAGTGGGCAAGGCTTCGTGGAGCCAGCAGAACTCCCCGATTTGCTGAGGATCGCCGAGCAGATAGGTTTCCTGGAGTTGCCCTTGAGAGATTTGAGAATCCGGATCAAAGCGGCGTATTTCGCTGACCAGGTCATCCTCAAATTCAATGCGAACGGGCCATTCCGAGGCGTAGGAAAAGACATCCACCAGGCTGCCGCGCAGGGCAAATTGCCCCGGGGCATAGACCATATCTTCCTGCGTGAAGCCGGCTTCCTGGAGCCATTCGGCCAAAAAATCCTGCGATATCCGTTCGCCCAGATTCAATACGAATTTGTGCTGCCGCAGAGCTGTGCCGGGAACCACGGGCTCCAAAAGGGCATCGGCGTACGTCACAAGCGTCCAGGAGGGTGTTTCACTGATAGCTTCCATGGCCTGGGCACGCAGCAACATCATGCCCTGATCCCTTTCCTGGGATAGGCCTCTTGACACATGCGATGCAGGTAGAAAGTAAGCTCCCTCCCTACCGCTATTTTCCCAGTCATTGAATCGCTGAGCAGCCGTTTCAGAATCAGAAAAAATGTGCACCTGGCAAGGAAAATGCTCCTCAAGGGCCCGGCTGAGAAATACGCCCGACGATCCAGCCAACCCCGAAACAGGTACCCCACCGCCGGCAAAGCGAAGTTGGTCTACGAGAGTACCATAGGCTTTGAGCCTTTTGAAATACCTTGATAAATGGCTCAGCGCTTCATTCACGTTGCAAAATTAGGCTTCGTTTAAGGCCCCTTCTGGACTGTCAATTAAATAATAAAAAATCCAAATAATCCGAATAGCGTGTTTTTATTTTCAAAGTAGAAAGAAAATTTATTTTACCAAATTCTTATTGAAAAAGACTGAGAAAAATTTTAATATCAACGAAAATTAAATTTACCCATATAAATTGATATGGCACTAAAGAAATAATAATTTAATTTTTAACTAACTTCCTGAAAATAACCTTTTCATGATTTTCCCAATACATATAAATTTTAAGCAGATATATCCCTTCAGGCAAATGTGATATGTCGTAAACCTGACTTGGTTTCTGAGAAAGCAAAACACTTTTTCCGGTCATGTCAAGAATTTCTATTCCTTTTATTTTTCCAAAAAGGCTCTCTATGCTGAATGTATTCTGAGCCGGCAGGGGAAACACGGAGACCTCTTGATGGGATAAAAATTCTGGAGAAATAACGGAAGTGGTAAATGCCGGCATTTGTTTTATGACGACCGTATCTTTGAAATCGCCACCGGAAAATACGATATAGCCAATCAAGGGGTAAGGTTGCGTATTAGGGGCTACACTCACATGCACCACACCGTGGCCCGTTCCTGTTGATGGATTGATTGAAATCCAGGAATCTGAAGCAGATGCAGACCATGTGGCATAGCTTAAGTAGGCAATTTGGACGGATTGGTTCCCTCCAGAATTAGGGAAAATAAGGGTGTCTGGCGTAGCTTGCAGGGGAGAGGCCGATTCCACTACAACGAGAGTGTCTGTATCGGTACTGTTGGCTACGAAAATTCTACCTATTCTAAGGTTGCCATGATTAATAGAAGTATTAAAACTGCTCCCTTCCTGATAAGAATAGTACCCAGGAGTCCCAGTGTTCATGTTGAGGGTAATCCACGATGCGTCGGTGGACATGGTCCAGGTCTCCAGCGATGTAAATTCAATTTCCACTGCATAGCTTGCGGTTGCTGGTAAGAAAAGGGTATCCTTAGCCAATTCCAGAGTTCCCCACAAGGGCCGAATATGGAAAATAAAATTACTGGGAGAGAAGTTTCCCGCCCCATTTACCACATTGGTAATGGGATAATAACCGTCGTAAGTGCCGCCCCAGCCAAAGTTTATATGGAACTGATTAGCGGAATTGTACCCGTCTATAAGGTAAAAGTGATTCCCACCTTTGGCATACACAGGGCGGCCGGAATCCAGTTCTTTCTTAATGGCATCTATCAATTCTGCTGTGGTGTTGAACATAAAAGTCGCTGTAGGATACATTTTGGGAGAATATTTGAAATATTTTTTCAGGGGCTTTTGCTCAAAAAAGGACGTGGAATTGGTGCCGCTCCAGGCCATATCAACAGCTATGCCCACATGATACATGAGTTTAGCCACTTCGGAGTTGGGGCCGGTAAGCTGCGCAGGCATTAAAGAATAATCGTAATTCTGTAAAGAGAAATCCACGCAGTGAGTAGGAAAATTAGCATTACAATGATTTCCTAAGCCACTGGTAGGATAATTATAATATTTAAGAATTTGAGCGATGGCTGTGGCATTGCATCCTGTCCATGCATGACCGCATGCACCCCCCGTGCTCACTACAGGGCACATGGCATTGTAATAACAGCCCTGATTCCAGGTGGTTGTCAGGAGGGGAGAAACTTGAGCAAACATTTCAAAAAGCCCAGAGTAAAAAACAATAACTAATAAATAATTTTGGGGGTTCATATTTCTAAATTTTCTCCTGCAAAACACTTATTAGAGAAGAAATGCGCGGTAATAGTTGCTTGGCATAAAAAAATAAGTGTTGATATTTCAGGAGGACAAAAAAGGTTGATACTATGACTTATCAGGGAAATGTTAAAACAATACACGTATTAGATTAATATGAATTCACCATTCACTCAAAAATTAAAATGAAGTATATTACCCTTTCACACTTCCGCAGCCACCACTTCCCGCACTTCGGGTACCATCTGCCGAAGCAGGCGTTCAATCCCATCTTTGAGCGTTACCTGGGAGGAGGGGCAGCCGGAACAGGAACCTCTCAATTGTAGCCGCAGCACACCGTCTTCAAAAGATAGGAAAGAAATTTCGCCCCCATCACTTTCCACGGCAGGCCTCACATAAGCGTCCAAAACGGACTGGATGCGATTAATTATTTCCGCTGGTGCATCAGAGGACGAGGGTATCGTTATGTGTTTTTTTTCCGGTAACCGGATAATCACATCTTTTCCCTGTTCCAACCATTCCTTTAGGAAAGGGCGTATTTCCAAAATGATTTGACTCCAGTGGGCAGAGGGCTTCTTAGTTATTGTGATGAAGTTGTTGCATAAATAAACCGCCTGAACATAGGGAAATTGAAACAAAGCCTCCACTAAGGGGGCGTCCTTAGCTTCCTCCGGGGAAAGATATTCTGCACTGTTATCGGGTAACAACATCACATTAGCCACAAACTTTAGTGTGGCCGGATTAGGGGTGCTTTCGGCATATACTAATACGGGCGTCCTCATAGTTTTAACACCTTCAAACGTACAGGCGTTGCGGTGTTTCGCCGCACTTCCAATATGTAAATGCCTACCGGCAGATCCGATGTGGGAATGATGAGGGTATTGGATTGCCAACGTGCGGAGTAGACTCTCTCCCCTGACACAGCGGTCAATGTGATACTCACCGATTCCTGGAAAAAATCTTCTGAGTCGGAGAGCCATTCCAGCCGCAATTTGCCTTCAAAAGGATTGGGGAATACACGTAAAAGTCCTGGAATTTGATGGGCCGGCGTTCCAATGTCGTGCTTTTCAATCACTACCACCGTACCCGTGGTACTGGTGGTACAGTTGTAATTGTAAGCCGTGAGGGTGATTGTGTATGTACCCGGAGCGGTGTACACATGGACGGGTGAGAATGTGGTGTACACCGGACTGCCATCTCCAAAATCCCAAATGTATCCTGTGGCATTCTGAGAGTTATTCCACGTGTAGCACAATCCGTCCAGATCCATATA
>JANWWQ010000007.1 GCA_025055635.1 Flavobacteriales bacterium | reverse complement strand
AAATTTAAGGGAATAAAATAATTAAAGATTTTGGGGGTAGCGGGAGACTTGTTCAAAACTAAAAGTAGAAAGTAGACTTTCCAAATCTTCCCCTAATTCACCGAAAGCGGCTTTGGAAAGTATTTGGTTATCGTAAAAAGCTTCCAGAGGGCTTCTCTTTGCAGTTCTGCGAGCGGCTATGCCCTAGAGGGACCAAGAAGGGATAAGACCCAGGCGACTGAATTATTTATGTGGGTGGTAGACGGAAAAAGTTTTTTGCTCCAGTTTCTTTTCCGTTTCTTCCATGATGCGGAGCCACTCTGAGCAGGATATGGATGGAAGACGGCGAGCTTGGAGAAGGGTATAGCGGACCGTTTCACGGATGCGGGGTCCTGAGCCCCAATAGGTGTGGAAGTGGTAGGGCGGGGGTTGATAAAAAAGAAGCTTTTCGTAGGCTTGGTGGGCCAGAGGAAAGCGAAGAGCAAGCTTTTTGGTGATGAGGGCCGTGTAAAACTGCGCCAGCCCTTCTATAACAGAGAGATCGCTGTTACTAAATGCATGGTTTGGCCAGGCGAAGCCGTCGTGATCGCAGCCAGCATGGGTGTAAGCGTGAGCCAGTTCATGGATGAGTGTTACCACGGTGAGATCTTCTGCCTTCACCCCTAGTAAATGGGCCACCAGGCCTATGGCCATCCAGTAAATGGTCACCGATCCAGGTTCCGATTTCTCAGTATCCAGAAATGATTTGTACGAGTAGGTCCCTAAAACATCCTTTTGGATTTGCCGAAAGGCATTTTCAATATAATGTGGGGGTTGGAAACTGTAAAGTTTTTGACACAGGTTGACCGCGAGACGAAGGTAAGTGGTTGCGGACGGGTTATCATAGCGGAAGCCACACATTATGAGGGTATCCCAAGACTGAATGATATCGTTGAGGCAATGAATAACTTCGGGAAGGCGCCTTTGCAGGGCAGCCAGCTTCCAGAGCGCTTGCTGAAACTGGTTGGTTATAAGTTTGGAAAGCGGCGTGGGCAAACCATCCGATACGGTCACGGGGACCGTGTGGTGACGATTTTGGTCCTGAAGGCGCAGGCCCGTTTCCGCCCGGATGTGTTCACGAATAAGCGCATTAGTTTGTTTAACCGTATTCCGCACGACCTTCTCCGTATCTGGAGCCACAACAGAGAGGAGCTCAATTACTAACTTCTCTGATAGGTTGTCTGCGGATTCTTCTGGGACCTCTGAAATAAGGCTTGGCGCATCAAAGTTTTTAATAGGCATTTAGCTTTTTACAAATATAAAAATTTTTTTTATTCCTTCAAATCCTATTCTAAGTGAAATGGATGCAAGAGATTATCCATAGTTGTAAAGTAGATATAATAGCATGGAGGGGATACCCTGACAGTCTTACCCAGAAAATTGCCTTTACTTTGCTGCATACAAATGAGAGTAAGACTTAAGGATAAAGATTTTGAACTATACATCCCCCGCACGCGAATTGATCAGGAGGTGAGCCGGCTGGCGGCTGAAATGAAGGAAGCCGGAATAGGCGATCGCACGGTGTTTGTGGGGGTATTGAAGGGGGCGTTCATGTTTTTTTCAGATTTAATGAAACACATGCCGGCCGGTAGCCGTCAGGAATTTGTCTTTGCCCGCTCTTATGCCGGAACACAAAGCACAGGGCGTGTGGAAATGCAAGGGCTGAATACCTTGGCTTTGGAAGGGTGTGATGTGATCCTGGTAGAGGACATCGTGGACAGCGGATTGACGGCGAATTATCTGGCAGGTCAGTTTCAGGAGACGGGCGCCCTACGGGTGAGGATTTGCGCTTTTTTGTTTAAATCAGAGGTGTACAGGGGATTAAGGGAAATAGATTTTGTGGGCATACACATTCCCAATTATTTTGTGGTGGGTTACGGCTTGGATTATGAGGAAGAAGGACGGTGTTTGCCTGACATTTATCGGTTGCTTTCATGATTAACCTATTAATGTTCGGACCCCCGGGAGCGGGAAAAGGGACGCAAGCCCAACTACTTGCTGCTCAATTCAGGCTTCGTCATCTGAGCACAGGTGATATTTTTCGTAGCGAGATGGGACAAGGAACCGAGCTAGGACGTGCGGCCCGTACCTATATAGAAAAAGGTATGCTGGTGCCTGATGAAATCACTGTGGGCATGCTGCGAGGTTATCTGAAACCTGACCCAGCCTTTCGGGGATTTATCCTGGATGGTTTTCCGCGTACCATTGCACAGGCCGAAGCCTTAGACCGGTTGCTTGGAGAATGGGACTCAGGCATTACCCGGGTTTTTTCTTTAGAAGTTCCTGATGAAGAACTCAAGAAACGCTTGAGGCAACGGGCACTTACATCAGGCCGGAGTGATGATGCCGACGAAAACGTTATTGAACACCGCCTGGAAGTTTATCGTAAGGAAACACTTCCGCTGAAAGCCTATTACGCCCGCCAAGGACTGCTGGAAGAAGTGAAGGGGGTGGGTTCCATTGAGGAAATTTTTTCGGATATTTGCAACCGAATTCGTCAATTAGGCATTTAAGAAATTTGCCCGGGTGGTGGAACTGGTAGACACGTACGTTTGAGGGGCGTATGGAGCAATCCGTGCAGGTTCAAATCCTGTCCCGGGCACTCACCCAAGCCCTTCAAATGAAGTAAAGTTTGAGGGGCTTTTTTTTTGTTATACAGGTGGGGAGGAATTTATCGTCCCAATAAGGGCTGAGGAGGCAATGTGTTCTTTCGGCCGTCATTCCGTATAAAAGCAGTAAAAGGAAAAAACTTAGGGAATTACGCCGGGGATTGTTGTCTTGCCAAATTCCATATTGAGAGAATTAAAATTTAAGGCACAGAGCCAATCAAGGTCATGAAAAAACAGACCTGAGAGCGTTATAATGGAGCTGTATGTTTCACGGAAAGCCAGTACCCAGAGCGTTGGAATAGTACCGCTTTAAAAAGCCCTCGCCCGTCAATAAAGCTTACTCGCCATTGGGGATCCTTTATCAGGAATGTGGCCATTGAATGAATAATGCCTTCCGCGCTCAAAGCTGCCATCAAACTGAAGACATTGATCTGGCAATTATGTTTAACATACTATTAATTAGTATAAATATTTCGTATACATAAAAATTTCGGCGGAATAGATATTGGCGATATGCAGATGCAAAAGCTCAAATAAGAAAAAGGGGTGGGGATGAGAAAAATAAAAATATTTAAAATGGGGTGAGGCAAGGGAGAAAATTTTACCAAAATCCCAAATCTTCCGATAATTACTGTTCCCGAAAGACGGGGATTAAACCAAAATAAAACCAGATGAATGGATTAGAGTACTCAAATATATGCCTGAAAAATTTGCAATTTTTTAGTAGCTGTCTGTGATATTGTGAATCAACACCCCTACAAGAGCCATTACAGGGACTGTGAAAAGGGTTTAATTCGGTTTTCCATGTTTATCCTCTTTTTTGCTAAAATAGAGAGAAAATGAGTAACTTTTTTAACTTATGATAATTATGTCTATAGTCAAAGCTGCAAGAAATACGGGAATAGTTAGTGAAAAAAATGGGAAATTTTATGAAATTGGGATTATAGCATCAGAAATCCTGACTTATTAGCACTGATAAAGCCTAAGGAATAAATCCCATTATATATTATTATGATATTAAATAATAGGACAACAAAAATCCCTTTATTTTTATTTTTTGGTGTTGTAAAATAAAAGGCAGGGATTAAACAAGAAATATCGCAGCCACCATAAATAAGCCCCTTAATGAAGTGGCTTTTGAAGTGAAATGGAATATCCATAAATAGACGACCTCGGAATCTTATATAGTCAAAAAACAAAGCAGCGAAAGCCGCCACAATTTCTGATGTACTTAATAGGGAATGAATTTGAGTATTTGTGCCTAACGTATTTTTCAGGAATTCAAGTACAAGAAAATCCGATCCCTGATTTAGACCGAAAAATTAAGTAGAGAGAGCATCACAAATCCCCTGGAGGCGAAATCTCCAAACAATTTCCCTTGGCTTTTGAGCACGGAAAATTGAATTCGGATGTGGGGTTTTTATGTAAAATTCTGCTTTACTTTTTTGGCTTCCTTATATACAAAATAAGCGGTAGCAAAGCAGTATATCATTAACAACAACTGTACTATTAAAAATAATATTGAAGAATTGACAGCTCCCGGAAAGGACCAATGCAAAAGTTGAGGAATAAACCTGGAGAAGCTGGCTATTCCAATTAAAAGCGATAAAGAAAACATCTGTCCCCTAAAATTCTGGAAAGCCATAACTATAAAAGCTGGATAAAGAATTCCCCTGTACAGGCCCGCTGTTGATACCATAATAATGTAAAAAGCGGATTTATAGGTAAGGAGAATCGCAGCAACATGAACAAGGCCGATTGCACATATCACCATCATTACATGGGACAGTTGACCACTGGCTAGTATGATGGAAAGAACGAAGATGAAAAAATTGGCTCCGAACACCAAAAAAGAATTATAGAAATCCATTTCCATGTAAGGGGTGAAAGTAATTGTAAAAAGAAATATAGCGAGCGAAATAAGGATGATAAAAAGAAATTTTATAGTCTCATTAATGGGTGCCATTTTCACGGCTGTAATAAACCGGCTGGCCAACAAACCACCGCCCATCAATCCCACGTAAAGAGAAGGCTGATAGGCGGAAACAGAGGAATATTTAGAAATGCTGATGTTTTCAATGCTTAAAAAGTTTAAATCCTCTGCGAGGTTTGTCAATATCAGGCCGCCGAGAGAAAGGAGGAGAACTTTAAAGGAACCTATTTTGGGGGTCGGTGGGGATTTAAAGGATAATTTTTTAATACTTGCGGAGGGCGTATTTTTGATAAAAATAGCAAGGCAGATAAAAATGATTATTCCCGCAACAAGTAAGGCAATTGAAAAAGAAGAAAAAGACTCACCTCCTGTGCCCAGGTTGGAAAAAAACACCATCGGATAAGCAAAAAACCTGCCCAGCGTGGCAAAACCTAAAATAAAAATTACCCAAAAGCTTAAATAATCTTCCCTTTCAGTGAGGAAAATGAAAGGCAAGATTGATAAAAAAAGGAGCGTAAATCCTCCAACAAATAAAATTAAGGCAAAAAATGAAAAGATTGATGATTTTATTTCAAGCCCCCCCCAGAACAGTAAAAAGCCCAAGCCACCCGTGAAGAGCCCTAAGGCAACAAGATTGCGCGATAGTGGAATAGGGTTAGACCGGCCTCTTAACCTCGTAATGAGAGCAAAACCCACAAATGCCACAAGGAACCCTACGACGCCTCCACTGGCAATGATTCCAGTGTCTGCGGGAGATAGATTTAATCTTTCTTTAATAACAAAAGCCTTGTAACTATCCAGGCCCAAGGCCAGGCCAAAGATGGTCATCGGGAGGATGAGTAGCGCTGTAATAAACGGTCGGTTCTGGTTTTCAGAAAGAGCTGAACCGTTCATGCGTTTTATTCAATGTTTTCCAAAACATTCAATATATCATGCAGTAAATCATCAGGATCATCAAGGCCACAGTAAAATCTCGCCATATTCCAGGGCAGTTGGTTACGAGGAGGGAATGCCGCAAAAGGTAGTGCGAGGCTTTCGTAGCCTCCCCAGGAAACAGCCAATTTAAAAAACCGCAGGTGGGACAAAGCCTTTTCTAAGCTCTCTCTGTATTTACAACGAAACTCCAACGTGAACATACCTCCTGGCAACCGCATTTGTTTGCGGGCCAGAGCCTTTTCCTCGTCGGATGCATACCAAGGATGCCATATTTTAGTGACCGCAGGGTGATTCCTCACTTTTTCCATAATGTACAAGGCCGTTTGACAGGAGCGCTGGAAGCGCAATGGCAAGGTTCGCATGCCGCGCAGAATTTGAGAAGCATCCGAGGCCGAAAGCGTGGCACCTAGTGTCATAAAAGGGCCATAGAATATGTGACGGATGCGTTCCTGGGAAGAACATACCACACCGGCTACCACATCACCATGTCCGTTTATGTACTTGGTGGCCGAATGAACCACTGCGTCTGCACCCCACAATAAGGGTTTTTGAGCCATCGGGGTACAATAACTATTATCCACCACGACAGGTATTTCTCTTTCTTTACAACGGCCACAGATGGCTTCAACATCCTGAACTCTGAAAAATAAGCTGGTTGGAGTTTCCAATATAACTAAGCGGGTATTAGGCCTCAAAGAAGCCAAAAAGTTTTCGGTAGGATAACCTGGGGAAAAAGTAAATTCCACACCCAGGTTTGGCAAAAAATCCCTTACTAGGCGAGTGGTCCAGGTATAAGCTTCCTGAACGCATAAAATGTGGTCTCCGGCTTTAACATAACTGAGCACCGTGGCAGCCATAGCTGCGCTGCCACTGGCGAAAAACAGACTGTCTTCTGCACCTTCCAGGGCGGCCATTTTTTTTCTTAACAAAGCCACGGTAGGGTTATTCCCGCGCGTATAAAGCGGTTCATCAAACTCATTAGCAAGCTTACGAGCCAAGGCCTCTACCGAGTGACCGGCATAATTCACCGAGTGGAAAACCGGTGGCACCACGGCTCCTTGGGAGGGCTCCTCTTCGCCCAGAGAAAGGAGTATTCGCTCGTAGACGTCGGCACTCATGAATTATCCTCTTTTTGGGGGGGAGGTAAAATAGTAGGTGTAAGCTGTTTCAAGTTTCTGGTAAAATTCCCATCCATAAGCTCTCACCCAGCCATCTTTCAAAAAACGGAACAAGGGTATCCGGAGGGCTTGTCCCAATGCACAGGCCGGGGCGCAAATGTGCCAGGAATGGTAGCCGATCACTTCCACCCGGTGTTCCTGGGTTATCCTGGCAGGATAGAGGTGGCAGGATAGGGGTTTGCGCGACTTGGTCAGGCCAGCTTCCCAGGCTTTTTCCAGAGCACAGCGCCATACATTTTCTTTTCCCCGGATGGCGTAAACGCAGGCACCACCATCAGAACGCAAGGGTGTGCAGGGCCTACCTACCTCATCCCTGACCCAAGGGCCTTGTAATTCAATTGCCTTTTGGCCATCAGGCTCAAGGAAATTTAGTATTTTTTCCAGCTCTTCTTCCAGCCATTGTGCTTCCGTATCAGAAAGAGGCGCTCCCTGCTCCCCGGCTTCGCAGCAAGCTCCTTTGCATCGGTTAATGTCACATATAAAACCTATTCTGAAGAGGTCCAGAGAGAGCCATTTATTGTCTATTTCAATGAAAGTTTCGTATTCTTCAGTCATGAATTATTGGATTAATAATGTGAATTTACAATTTTCAAAATACATATTAGTTTACAAAGTTCTCATTTTACCGGCTCACTAAAGTTTTTCCATAAAGCGAATGAAGTTTCCCAATTATAGGGTAAAAAACCCAGTGGGACCGGGTACTTCACAGCGTCTAGTAGGTCTCGGTGTCACAAAGTACATTTGTCCCGCTTAAAGCATTTCCACCCAACGCTATGTGGCTGTGCGCGCTATTGATTTTTTCACAATTGGGTTTAAAAAATCCTTTGCCCGAAAAGTTAAAACCCAACACAGGCCTGCTTTGGAAAGTGCAAGGAGCGGGGCTTAGCCAGCCTTCTTTCCTGTTTGGCACCATTCACATGATTCCGGCTCGGGATTTTTTTTTCAGTCGAGCCGCTGATTCCGTGTTCAGATTGTGTCGCACTCTCGTAATGGAGATGGATATTTCTGACCCTACCTTGCAAATGAAGGTTCTTAAGGCGATGCAAATGGATTCAGGTATCACCCTTTCTTCCCTTTTTCGCAGAGGCCAATACAAAAAGCTTCAGAAAAGGGTTGGAAAATTTGGATTCACTATGGAAATGTTTGAAAAATTTATGCCTATTGTAGTGCAACAAAATTTTATTCTTCGCCATACTATGGGTTCTGAAGTGAAATCTTATGAGTTACATTTATTGGGTTTGGCCCGTCAAATGGAGATGGAGGTAGTAGGGTTAGAGGAGGTACAAGAACAGGTGAAAGCACTACGTTCTATTCCCTTACCTGAGCAGGCTGAAATGCTTAAAAAAAGCATTTTGAGGCCTGCGACGGCCCGTCGAGAGCTGTTCAAGTTCATTCGTTATTATAGGGAGGGCGAAATAGAAAAGCTGCTGAAATTCTCTAATTCCAAAAAGTCCCTTAGAAATTCATTGGAATCTTTGCTATATGAGAGAAATCGCAGGTGGATACCCCGGTTAAAAGGTTTGATGACAAAAAATTCGGTTTTCGTGGCTGTAGGTGCAGCCCACTTGGCTGGGCCCCAGGGTCTGATTGCTCTTCTGCGCCAGGATGGCTATACAGTTGAGGCTATACCTTCATTTTGAATGCTTATGAAAAAGCAAGAAACCGTGGATTTCAACGTAAAGTATACCTGGCATCTGATTTCCCGGATGTATAACGAAGTGGCGCAAAAACATGGTCTCACAGCGGCCTCCGGTTTCGTACTTCTGAACATTGATCCCCAGAATGGTACCCCTGCCACAAAGATTGCCCCTTTGCTGGGAATGGAGTCGCGTTCCCTTACCCGCATGCTGAAGAATCTGGAAAAACGTCGGTTAATTGTGCGTAAACCTGATAAAAACGATAAGCGCCTGGTTATGATCCATTTGACTCCCGAAGGCAAAAAAAAGCGTGAAATTGCCAAGCTCACTGTAAAACACTTCAATAATTATTTAAAGATCACCATACCGGAATATGAATTCCAGATTTTTTTTAAGGTTCTTCAGAAAATAAATTATCTAATAGAAAACAAGAAAATCCTTTTTTAAGTTGACTGTGTCGTGACGCAGCTTTCCTCACAAACCTTACAGCGTACGGTGGAGTTGCTTTCTTCATGGCCAGGGGTGGGCCGGAGGACGGCCCTCCGATATGTGTTATACCTGATGCGTCAGCCGCCTGAATATTTAAAGAGTCTGGCAGAAGCCCTGGGCCGGTTACCGGAGGAAGTGCAAACGTGCCAACTATGTGGCAATTATGCGGATGCTCCTCTGTGCACATTGTGTCAAAATGCCAAACGGTCCCAGCAGAAGATAATCTGCGTTGTAGAAGATATTCCGGCCCTTTTAGCCATTGAAAATACAGGCTCCTTCCAAGGCCTTTACCATGTGCTGGGAGGGTGTATTGCTCCTGGGGAAGGCATTGGTCCTGAACAGCTTCGTGTGCGCGAGTTGCTGGATAGAGTGAAACAGGAAGGAATTCAGGAGGTGATATTAGCATTCAGCCCTACTCCGGAAGGCGACACCACCGCCTTTTACCTCCATAAACGTCTTCAGGAATTTCCTCTGCGCATTTCCACTCTGGCACGCGGTATTGGTTTTGGCAACGAACTGGAATACACCGATGATTTAACCCTGGCCCGCTCCATTCTCCAGCGAATACCTTACTCACCCATGCAAGGTTAGAAAAGAAGTTTCTGCAGATATTTTCATAGGGATTGTGGCATTAGAAATTCTCTTTAATTATTGGTGAAAGCTTTTCAATTGACGCACCTGAAGCCAGCGAGAAAGGGCCTTAAGGGTATTCTGGTTAATACGCAGGGCCACGGACGAGAGGATTTCCCTTTTTTCAGCGGCAGTGAGGTGGAAACTCACTGATATTTCATCCCTGCTTTCGTTAGCCAGGTCAAATCGTACGTGATGTATCGGAACCTGTAAGCTGGCAGCTACAAATTTGAGCATTTGTTCGTTAATATAAACTTGGGTGGTGGTAATAGTGGAAAATAAGCCTCCCAGTGGAGCCACCAACGAATGCAGGGCTGCCCTCCATTTTTTACGATTGCGCATCATGTACTGATCTAGACGTAAACGGTCGGTGACATCCAGAATGATGATACGCGATACATTTTTATTCAGCCACCTGCGCAGATGGAAAATATATTTGATTATTGTCTGCATACCATAGTTGTCACGAAAGCCGGCGTCCATCAGTTCTATACGCGGCCTAGTAGGTAAAGCCACTGCTGGCATTACGAAGGGGAATGTGGCATTAGCCCTCAATACAGAGAGAAATGATACCTGGCGGCTGTTGCTGAGGCCATTGAATAAGCGGCCAAACTCCAGGTCCTCCATTTTTGGAGAGTGGACATAGGGACTAGGAGATAGATTTTTGTGGGACAAGAAGCTCAGAGGCTGGGTGCAAAAGATCATTCGTCTGCCGTCATTAATGATGGTGGGTGCCAACACTAGTAAAGGAATAGAAGCGCTGAACTCAGCAGGAGCATAATCATAAAATTTTTTATCTAGGATATAGCCCGTGTTCTCGTTGAATTTCTTCTCAAAAGCGTAGCCCCTGTCTTTTTGATATACATAATTATCATAGCGGAATTTTCCTGTAGGAATAAAAAAGTCACTTAGCAACATGGTACTGATTACAGGATTCAGAATATCGGCTGAAATGCACTTTGTGAGGCTGTCCAGAGAAGCGTTAGGCAGAAAGCCATTTTTACGTCGGTAATACAATTCGCGCAAGTAGGCAGCGCCTAGGGCTCCGCCGGAGGAGGCACTTATCATGTAAGTGTGCTGAAGCAATTTGCCTCCCAAGAGACTATCGGCCCAGGAGATACTGTAAAAAGTCCAAGTGGCCGCTTTGCTGCCGCCACCCGTGGCAGCAATGAAAACAATAGGCGGTTTGAAACTTTCGGGTGGTCTTCCGCCGGCCACGCGACGCTTCCACCGGTTCAGAATGGATTCGTGCAGACGCAGGTCCTGGGCGGTATCGGCCTGGGAACTGAGTCTGGCGAGAGAATCTGGGTTGTAGGGAATGGTATGGGAATAATTGAGCCCGTAAAGGCCGCTGTCCCAGACGATAAACCCACGGGCTGTGAGAAAGTTATAGCCGGCGTAGAGCAGGATGAAAGCCAATACGGACCATTTACCGAAAAAGTAATTAAGGCCTCCGGCCACGAGCATGAGCAAAGTGAGATACAGAAAAAAGATGGCAGCCGCAGGCAAAGTGAGGGCTTCTATTTCTCGCAGAAGACCTAAAACAAAGATGGAAACTATCGTAATCAGGGCAAATAAAAAGGCATAGAAGTGGCTTTCCGAGAATACTCGGTCAAGCACCTCAGGATTATAGTGGTGGGTGGGTCTAGCCAGGCGTATGGTAAAAAGCGAACTCAGGTAGGTGGATGTTTCCCATGTATCGCGCCGCAGGCGACGAGATAATTTTTCTAGAGGGTCTTTTTCTGGCTTTAAAATCACTTGCACAGGGCGAATACGCCATTTCTTTTTGGTGCTTGCGGCGGTGTCAAGGGCAGGATCATCAGGGTCAATACCAAAAATTTTCCGCATATCCCTTCCAAAAGCCATGAAATAGGAAAAAGTTACGAGGGTGAAAAGAGCGAAGCCTCCCAGAAATCCTGCGCTATGTAAAAAAAATTCAAACTGTTGACCCGGGTAATTTTTTTGATGAAACTTCCAGAGCTGAATTAAGTAAATTGCAAGAAACAGGCTGGGAATGATGAAATTGTTCAGACTATAGCGGGAGAATGGTCGCGCTAAGGTTGCCAGAAAAGGAAAATTCCGACTGTGGGTGAGGTAACTGGCGATATTGAACGCACTAATGAATCCGCCGGCCGCAAAACCCACAATAAAATAAGAAGTCACGGAAACACGTCCCAAATATTCCGGATCTAGGAAGAGTAGGTAACCGCCTGCCGTGCGCATGATCTGGCCTGTGAATACCAGAATCAGGATTATGAAAAAAGACATTAGAAGTAAGCTGCTGCGCACATGTATAAGCACCAGTTGCACAGGAAAGAAAAAGAGAACCTGTTTCCATAGAGGAGGCTTCTTTTCCCCGGCCGGTGTCATGGCTTCCTGAAAAACAGAGATTAAATGAGGCCTATTTTAGAGTACACAATTTGCAAGACTTCCGCAGATTTTTGCTTTACTTTTTGCTCCAGGGAGGTGGCTTCCTGAATGAGGGCCTGGGCTAGTTCTTTATCGGCTAAATTCTGGCAATTGATGCGCACATTTAGACCAGCCCCCAATGTCGCGGCTTCTAATGCAAGGGCTCCGCAACCCGCATCACTCACCGACGCAGGCAATCCTTCGCGGGCCATGGCTTCACAGACATCAAGGCCCTGTTGCGCCAGACGCATTACCTGAAGCGGTACTTGTGCTGCCTTTTCGGTGGCTTCCTGTATGGCTTGGGTGCGGGCTGCTTTTTCTTGTTCATTGGATTGGGGCATCTGAAAGGCCTTTCTGAGTTGATTGAAGGCTTCGGTGTCTTCGTCAACCAGATTTAGCAGCTCGTTCAAAAGGAGGTGACCCTTTTCTGCCCACTGACTAAAGTGTTCCCATCGATCGTCCCATCCGCGTTTATGGGCCGAAAGATTGGCCACCATTGTGCCTAAGGCAGCTCCCAGGGCGCCACACAATGCCGCCACAGATCCTCCGCCAGGAGCGGGGGATTCGGAAGCGGTTTCATAAACAAATTTCCGCACCGACGATTGAACCAGATGACTTTTTCTTTGGGAGGCGGATACAGCATATTCAATCACTTTTTTCTCTATTTCAAAGGGCCGCAAGGCGTCCAATCCCATTGAACGGACAGCCATCCGAATTATTTCTTCATCAGGTACTCCTAGGGAGCGCTTTTGGAGCTTTAAATAGAAGCGTCCGGCTTTTAATAGACTGGACTTAGGAATAAGGCCCACCAGCTCAGAGCCGGTCACGCGAAGGCCGCGCTTTTCAGCTTGCATTTTCACGGTTTCGTAGGCCTCATGAATATCGCAGACGTCTGGATTGGTGAGGTTCATGGACACCTGGGCACAACCATATTCTGGAATGTACCAGCCGATCGCTTTCACCGATTTAAGCAAGCCCGGCTCATAGACTGGATTTCCCTTGTCATCGTATACTATTTGTCCGGTGAGTGGATCGCCGATACGTTTGACACGGCCCTTTTCCCTTACATCAAAAGCCACCGCATTAGCTCTGCGCAAAGAGGTGGTATTGAGATTGACGTTGTAAGCAATCAGGAAGTTACGCGCACCAATCACTGTGGCACCACTTTTGGCATTAAATTGCACAGGGCCATAATCAGGTTTCCATTCGGGTTTGAGAATTTTTTGCGGCAATCCTTCGTATTCGCCAGCCCTGATGTCGGCCAAATTGCGACGATGCGGAGCCGTGGCAGCGTATTCGTATAAATATACCGGAATTCCCAACTCTTCTCCTACTCGGCGGGCCAAAGAATGAGCCCACTGCACTGCCTCTTCCATCGTAATGGAGGAAACTGGAACCAGAGGGCATACGTCTGTGGCGCCTATCCTTGGATGGGCTCCTTGGTGCCGGCGCATATCAATCAATTCGGCAGCCTGGGCGATGGCCCGAAAGGCCGCTTCACAGACCTGCTCCGGCCTACCCACAAAAGTCATCACAGTGCGGTTGGTATCCCGGCCCGAATCCACGTCCAACAAAGCCACCCCTTCAACGGACCGTATAGCCTCTTCAATGGCTTTTATTATTGCGGTATCCCGTCCCTCGCTAAAATTCGGGACACACTCCAGCAAGGGCTGATTCATACAGCAAAAATTGTTTTTGGGCGGGCGCAGGTCCCGGAGTGGGCTTGAAAAGTTTTCAACTTAAAAGACGAAAAAGTAACAGGCTGGTTGCCCCAAATACCCCCCCTCTTTAAACGGTGTGATATTTCGGCAATTATTTCTTAAAAAATTTGGAGTTGCCTATACCACAATATTGACAATTCGGCCTTTCACTACGATCACTTTGCGGGGCTGACGATCCTGCAACCAACGTTTAGCCATCGGATGAGCCAGTACCGTCCTTTCTACCTCCTCAGGTGACATATCTGCAGGTAATTCCAGAGAAAATCGGGTTTTGCCATTAATGGCTACCGGGTATGGGGTGATGGCATCGCGTGTCCACTCTTCCCGATAAATTGGCCAAGGTGCATGAGTCACTGAGCCTTCCCTACCCAGATAATGCCAAATTTCCTCTGCCAGGTGCGGTGCAAAGGGAGACAACAAGACGCAATAGGTAGCCAAGGTATCGGGATGCAAGGTTTCCAGCTCGTAAAACTGATTGAGACCAATCATCAGGTGGCTGACACACGTATTGAAGGAATATTGTTCCAAATCTTTGGTAATAGCCTTTATAGTTTTGTGCAAGATGATGTTTTCTTTTTCATCTGGGGCGGACTTAGACCTATCTACTTTTTCGGTTATAGCAGCCACGCGTTTTAGATATCGGTAGATTCCTTCAATTCCACTTGTGCTCCAGGGTTTTGATTGTTCCAACGGGCCCAGAAACATTTCATACATCCGTAATGTATCGGCACTATATTGTTCAATTACATCATCAGGATTCACAACATTCAGCCTGGATTTGGACATTTTTTCCACTTCCCAGCCACAGATATATTGGCCGTCTTCCAAAATAAATTCTGCGGTGGCAGCATCCGGAACTGCCTTCCTGAAGGCTTCTATGTCCAGCACATCATTGTGGACCAGATTTACATCCACATGTAGCCGGATGTGATCGTATTGAGGGGCTAAATTTTTTGACACGTATGTGTTGGACTCCTTTAACCTGTACACAAAGTTGCTGCGCCCTAATATCATGCCCTGGTTCAGTAATTTTTTAAAGGGTTCATTGACGGGGCTAAGGCCGATATCATAAAGAAATTTTGTAAAAAAGCGGGCATAAAGCAGATGGCCCACGGCATGCTCGGTACCACCGATATAAAGGTCCACTTGCCGCCAATATTCCAGAGCTTCTCTTCCTGCGAAAGCCTTTTGATTTTTGGGGTCCATATATCGGAAGAAGTACCAGCTACTTCCGGCAAAGCCGGGCATTGTATCTGTTTCGCGTCTGATGCCGGGGGCGGGATGGACCCACTCTTTCAGTTTACCCAGAGGCCCTTCGGGTCGCCCCGTGGGTCTAAAGTCATCCAAGGGAGGCAATAAAAGAGGTAATTGATCCTCGGGCAGAGTATGGGCCACACCATCCTGGTCATAATAAATCGGAAAGGGTTCTCCCCAGTAGCGTTGGCGGCTGAAATTGGCATCCCGCAATCTGTAGTTGGTTTTTTGTTGCCCTACGCCCCGCCGCTCTGCTTCCCTGATAACGGCCTCAATAGCCTGAAGCACATCCAGACCATTGATAAACTCAGAATTTATAAGGGTGCCCATCTTTTCCTCATAAGCAGTGGTCAGTTCCTGGTTTTCCGCAGAGTCTGGGGGCATGACGACTTGCCTAATGGGGAGCCCGTAGTGGCGGGCAAAGCGAAAATCCCGGCTGTCGTGAGCTGGTACCCCCATGACGGCACCGGTGCCGTAGCCTCCCAGGACATACTCGCTCACCCACACGGGTATGGCTTCCCCTGTGAAGGGATGAAGGGCAAAAGCGCCGGTGAACACGCCATTCACTTGTCGCACCTCAGCCTGCCGTTCGCGCTCGCTCTTCTGGATGGCTTTTGTGCAGTAGGCTTCAACTTGAGGATAATACGCTGGAGGAGTTATTTTTTTCCATAGATGGTTTTCTGGGGCCAGGGTGAGAAAGGTCACTCCAAAAACAGTGTCTGGCCTGGTAGTGAACACTTCAATGGCCTCCTCTTTTTGTTTATTTAAGGGAAAGCGCAACAGTAAGCCCCTGCTGCGCCCTATCCAGTGCCGCTGCATCTCTTTCATGCTTTCGGGCCAATCCAATGCATCCAAGTCATCGTACAGACGATCGGCGTATTCGGTGATTCGGAGGAACCATTGACGCATTAGCCTGCGTTCCACGGGATGTCCCCCCCGTTCGCTCACTCCGTCCTTCACCTCATCGTTGGCAAGCACAGTGCCCAGTGCCTCGCACCAGTTCACGTAAGCGTACGACTGATAAGCCAGGCGGTAGTTCATTAGGATGCTTGCCCGTGTGAGGGAGGAAAAGTTTTCCCATTCACGGCCTGAGAAAATAGGTTCAATGCCCTCCAGATTTCCGGTAAGCAGTTGTTCGTGGTATCCAAAATTGCCCTGCCGGCGGAATATCTCTTCCAATTCCCGTATGGGACGGGCGCGCTGGGCTTTGCGGTCATACCAATGATGGAACAATTGAATAAACAGCCATTGGGTCCACTTGTAATACTGCGGATCGCTGGTTACCACCATTCGATCCCAATCGTAATCCATGCCCAGCTTTTTTAGCTGTCCGATAAAACGAGTAATGTTTTCATGCGTGGTTTGGGCGGGGTGACGACCCGTTTGTATTGCGTACTGCTCCGCGGGCAGGCCAAAGGCGTCAAATCCCATAGGATGCAGAACATTGAAACCCTTGTGCCGGTGGTAACGCGACACGATATCGCTGGCAATATATCCTAAGGGGTGCCCCACATGAAGGCCAGCACCGGAAGGATATGGAAACATGTCTAGAACATAATATTTTGGCCTGCCGGTCGCTTCCTCGCTGCGATACACCTTATTTTTTTCCCAGTATTCCTGCCAGCGCGGTTCTATCTTTTTGGGTTCGTACTCCATGGTTCAGAGTCTTGGAATTAAAAGGTACTCCTTTCTGGGAGACAATTTTACCCACAACTAAGGGATGAGCCATTCATGGGCCCATTGGCCAATGCCTGGGGAATAGCGATAATGCGCAGGCCTGCGTAATAGGCTGTCTCCCAGGCCTTGTGACAAAGCGCATCCAACTCCTGGGGTGCATGGCAATCCGAATGCACCACGACGGGCGTTTCTAATACCTTCAAAAGGGGCCAGAACTGCCTAGAAGGATAATAATCATGATACCGGCCAGAATAAAGGCCGCGGGTATTGATTTCCACAACTGTTCCTTGCCGCTTGGCAAGAGCAAATATTTCTTCCAATCTTTTTCTGAAAAATTCGGGTTTAATTCTCAGTAACTGCTGCACCGGCGGATGGATGAGAATTTTATCTACATGACCTAAGATAGTAGGTTGATAGAAAGTGAGCATGTGTTTTATACAGTTAAAGTATTGACCCACAGCTGCTTCCACAGAACCATTACACAATTCCTCAACCCCTCTCAAAAATTCCTCGGTGCTCCCATCCACCTGCCATAGTGATCCGTCCGGCAATTCTCCCACATAGTGTACCGAGCCAATGGTATAGCTTACCATGTCTTCATAGATCTGGCACAGTTCTGAGGTAGTGTAAAGGCTGTAAGGGTCGTCCATTTCAAATCCACAATATATTTCAATCTTCCCCTCGTATTGTCGGCGTAGGTCTTGGATATGATTTAGATATTTATAGAAGTTTTCGGCAGCCATATTCCAGGGACTATTATGCCGAGCCAAGGGGACATGAGAGGAAAAACCAATAAAGGCATGCCCCAATTCCAGAGCCCTTTCCACGTACTCTTCAGGGCTGCCCATGCCGTCGCAATAGTAGCAATGGCCATGTAGGTTGCCCTTCCAGCCGGTGTTTTTCATTCCAAGGACCGAATGATCACAATAATTCCAAACGCTGCAAATCCAGCGCCGATCAACTTACTCAAGATAAACAACCGACGCGATGACATGAGGCGGCCGGCTAATTTGGCAAAGTAAGCTTTCAAAGTATCCGTAAAAAAAATCGTGGCCAAAGTGGCTCCAAACTGGGCAAAAACTTTTTTGGTTTCGTGGCCATATAAACCTATGGCTGCGCTGGTGGTGGACAACCAGAAAAACACGGTAGCAGGATTCATAAGATTAAACAAAAAACCCTGTATTACGAGATAAAATGGATTGCTTCTTTTCCTCAAAATAGTCTTACCCAGCTTTTCTTCTTTTTCTAGTTCCCTATTGCGACGCCCCGACAACTTCCATAGTCCCATTAGTAAAAGGGCAATACCACCCCCTAACATCACGTAACGCTTATGCTCAGGATCCTGCAAGAGAGAAGAAATACCCCCATAGGCCATAATAATGCAAAACAAATCGCTTAAAATGATACCTATGTCTAGGGCCACAGCAGAGCGAAAGCCCTCTTTCATACTCACCTGGATGAGCAGGAAAAACACTGGGCCAACCAGCACAGAAAGCAGCACGCCCAGAAGAATACCGTTGAAAATAGCTGCTGTCAAGTTGCCATTAAGGATTTCTTAGCTTGTACAAATTGTTCCCAATCTTCCAGTCGCTGGCCTTTCAAAACGCGAGGGAATTTGTTCTGTGAACCGATTTTGCCCTGCTTTTCCATCCATGAATAAAACACGTGGGGAGGCAGAAGTTCCACATAGACGTTGCGCAGGGCGTGCTGGCGTTCCACAGCATAGTCGTCGTTCAGGCGACAAAGATGGGTATCCAGGGCCTGTCGTACGCGTTCCACATCTGCCCTTTTTTCGGCGCCTATGTACCATTTATGGGCAAAAAGAGAACCTTCTGAAATACCCGCTACTGTAAATTCTCTGATGTTCAGGTGAAATTCCTCATCTATGAGCCGAATTGCCGCATTCATGTTATCCACGCTAAGATGTTCACCACATAGGCTTAAAAAGTGTTTGGTTCGACCTGTTATTACAATTTCACATCGTTCAAGATCTACAAACCGAATAGTGTCGCCAATCAAATAGCGCCACGCCCCTGCATTGGTACTCAGTAATAAGGCATATTCCTCACCTTCTTTTACATCATTAATCCACAACGACTCAGCACCGCTTTTAAGTTGTCCCTCGTCGTCAAAGTTGCGAGAGTTAAAGGGTATGAATTCCAAGAAAATGCCGTTGTCTAACACCAGGGTCATCCCTTTGGCCAAACGTCTACTTTGATAGGCAATAAAACCCTCTGAGGCCAGGTAGGTTTCGATGTACTCAAGGGGACGTCCCAATAATTTTTCAAACGATTTTCGGTAGGGTTCAAAGGAAACCCCTCCATGCACATAAACGCTTAGGTGAGGCCATAATTCGTGAATGTGCCTTAAATTGTAATGGGCTATGATTTTTTCCAAAGTAATTTGAATCCACGCAGGGACGCCCACAATGAAACCAATATCCCAGTCCTTTGCTTTTAAGACCACCTGTTCAATTTTTTTATTCCAGTCCCGTTCTTTGGCTATGAGCCGACCAGGTTTATAATAAGGATGAAACCATCCAGGCATTTTTGCCTGACTTATGCCACTCAGGTCTCCTTCGTAATAATGGCCTTTGTTGACCAGGTCAGTGCTGCCACCTAACATAAGTATCCCCTTCGTAAAAAGTTCTTCTGGAAGGTTATAGTCGGCCAATGTCAGCAGCTGTCTAATGCTTGTGCGCGTGTTGGATCGCAGCAAGTCGCGCGTAATAGGAATCCGTTTAGAAGCACTCTCACTGGTGCCGCTGCTAAGGGCAAAGTAACGGATACGTCCCGGCCAGCAAATATCTTCTTCTCCTTCCAGTGTACGATGCCACCAACGATTGTAGATTTCATTGTAATCAAATATGGGCACGCGCCTACGAAATTCCTGAACGGGGTCAGGGGCCATCAGGATCTTCCGAAAACCGTAAAACACGCCAAATGAGGTATACTGAGCCTTACTGAGTAACTTCAAAAGGGTGCGCACCTGAAGCCGTGCCGGTGAAGGCCGCGGCCTCACACGACGCATGGAATCGTTCAGGGCAATAGCTTGCTTTAGCAAGCTTCCCAGGATAGCCATAAAGGGTCTTTAACATCCCAAAAGTATGAAGCAGCTTTTTTTGCGTCCCACTATATTTAAGACTTTCGTTTTGAATGAATAAAGCCTCAGTTGGACCGGCTATCGGGTAAAGCGGCCTTAATATTTCATAACTCTCCTAAATATAGAAGCTCCCAGAATGGAGCATATCAAAAGCTTCATCTCATTCAACCATTTTGGGCGGTGGCATCTATCTTGCCGCTAAAGAAGATCATTCTTATGCGGTCTTTTCATTTCTAACTCCATTTGCCTTCTTTGCTCAATGCAATGCTTTTTGTCCACCCATGCTCAAAAAATTCAAGGGGTTACCCTGTCATTTCAGACAATTGACCCCAAGAAGCCAACTCCTCTTCTGACCATAGGAAGGGAAAGAATATTCTTTTCTGATGAGCTGGGTGGAGATATTCCCGCCAATGACTGGCTCCTGTGCTCTGCTTCACCACACCACCAACGGCCAAATACCGCTCGGCTGTCCGCAAATGTGTGAGAGGCCACTCCACATTATACACATGATCCAAACGCCTGAGACTCTCCAACTGCTTTTTTGTCAAACGCCCCTGGGACTGGCGTTCCAAGGCCCAGTGGTAAAGAGTGCGCCCCTTGTAACGACGGAAGGTTTCTATGAGGAGTTCCTTGTAACGTTCATCAAAAGCTTTCAGCATCATTCCTGGAAGGCCATTGGCGGGATTTATACCCGCTTCACGCCAATAAAGCTTGTCGTAAAATTCCATGGGGTCGTCCCACTTAAGTTCGCCTGGTTCCCGCCATTTACGATGGAGCAGTTGCTCAGGTGGGGTACACATAATCTCCACCAATCGGTATTGGACTGATTGGAAGCCGCTTGCCGGAGCTAACGCCAGACGAAAGCTGTTGTACTGTTCGTAATCTAAGCCTTCATTCATTACCTGAAAGGTGGTATTAAGGATTTCGGCGTAGTTGGTTATTCGATTTAGCTTATCCTCGCACCAGGAGTCTGAGGGATTATTTGTTCCCAAAAGTTGTTGCAGTTCATGCAACAAGAGGTTCAAGAATAACTCCACAACCTGGTGATACACAATGAAAACCTTCTCATCCGGATAATCTGTACGCGGATGCTGAAGAGATAGCAACGTATCCACCTGAATGTAATCCCAATAAGTGAGGGGACGAGACACCAGGAGCCCTTTCAAAAACACCTCGGGGTCGTGGCCTTGAGAAGAATACTTTTTTTGAATTTCAGAGATTATTTCCATAACCCGTATTTTTTTCTACATGAATAGGAATTATGGCTCAAAACTAAAAGGCTTTACGTTCAGACTGTGCAGAATTTTTATATCTAATAAACCTTCCCGATATCTAATAAACCTTCCCGAAATAGAAAAAATAAATTTTTAAATCATGTTGAGTGTATTTTATTGTTTGGCAGCTCGTAAGGCAAACTCTTACCTTAGAGGCCAAAATCCCCGTTATTGTCATGAAACTCCTTGAAGGGAAAAGAGGTATTATCACAGGGGCACTAGACGAAAATTCTATTGCCTGGAGAGTAGCCCTAAAAGCCCATGCTCATGGTGCTCGTATTGTGCTTAGCAACGCTCCGGTAGCCCTGCGTATGGGCAAGGTGAAGGAGCTGGCGGCTCAATGTGACACGGAGGTCATTCCAGCGGATGCTACTTTATTAGAGGACATCCGCAACTTATACCAAAAGGCACAAGAGATTGCTGGAGGCAAGTTGGATTTTGTGCTCCATTCTATTGGTATGAGTCTCAACGTGCGCAAAGGCAGGCCCTACACGGACCTTAACTATGATTTTTTGTTCAAAACATTGGATGTGTCGGCTATTTCTTTTCACAAGATGCTCCAGGTCGCTTACCAGATGGATTGCATCAATGAATGGGGTAGCTTTACGGCTCTTACCTACATAGCTGCCCAGCGGGTCTTTCCTGATTATGGGGACATGGCCGATGCTAAGGCCCTGTTAGAATCTATTGCCCGTAGCTTCGGGTACCATTACGGAAAATTTCGGAAGGTGCGTGTGAATACGGTATCTCAATCGCCAACGTGGACTACCGCGGGCAGCGGTGTCAAGGGATTTGCCGATTTCTACGATTTTGCCCAGAAAATGTCGCCTCTTGGAAATGCGCCCGCCGACGCCTGTGCCGATTTCTGTGTATTTCTTTTCAGCGATATGGCCCGCTATATAACTATGCAAAACCTCTTCCACGATGGCGGCTTTAGCAATATGGGAGTGGATCCCTCCGTTATTCTCTCCCCAAAAGAGGCCTCATGATAAGTCGCTCCTTTAGGCGGCGAAGCCTTTTTCTAGGGCTCAGTATGCTGTACCTGGTATTAGGTTGCAAACGTAGATGTTGGCAGTGCGTGCGTCCCGATAGTGGTGAGCCAATTTTTGAAAAGCTCTGCAACGATGCCCCTGACTATAACCGCCAGGCTTTTGATAATTATAGATACGCCTGCAAGACGGTTTCCGGGGTCATTCAGGAAGTGGAATGATCCTTAATCTTTTTCTAGGCTTCAATTTCACCTTTAATATTCAGTATATCCCAAGTTATATGACTTTTTCGGACCCTCATTCTTTTGCCCGGCCCTCCGAAGCGCGCATGCATCATGCGGACTTGGAGCTGACAATTGATTTTGAGCAGCGTGTGTTACGGGGGAAGGTAATGATCCACTTTACCGCTGCTCCAGGTATCCGTCGGCTTATTCTGGATACACGTCAACTGCACATTTTACGAGTAACGCTGGACGGGTCTGAATCATCAGCACCTTTCAGCATGGGTCCGCCGGATGAAATTCTAGGTCAACCCCTTGAAATTCGGATACAACCGCACAATAAAATAGCCACAATATGGTACGAAACTTCACCCGATGCTCCGGCCTTGCAATGGCTCTCTCCTGCGCAAACGGCCGGAGGCCAGGAGCCTTTTCTTTATACCCAATCTCAGGCCATTCTCTGCCGTTCCTGGATCCCTGTTCAGGATAGCCCCTCGATTCGATTTACTTACACGGCCACTGTCAGGGGCAAACCGGGTCATCTGGTGCTGATGAGCGCTCGTAATCCTCAAAATATTTCTCCTGACGGGACCTACCATTTCGTGATGCCCCATCCCATACCGGCCTATTTGATGGCTTTGGCGGCCGGTCGTCTTGCCTTTAGCCCTCTGGATCATCGCACCGGTGTCTACGCCGAACCCGAAGTCCTTTCCCTGGCTCTGCAAGATTTTGCTGAAACGCCTAAAATGCTAGCGGTGGCCGAAGCCCTCTACGGTCCTTACGCCTGGGACCGCTATGATATCTTGGTTATGCCGCCCGCATTCCCCTTCGGCGGTATGGAAAACCCCTGCCTCACTTTTGCCACTCCTACTATTCTTACCGGCGATAAATCCCTCACTTCCCTCATAGCCCATGAATTGGCTCATTCCTGGAGTGGCAACTACACCACCAATGCCACCTGGTGTGATTTCTGGCTTAACGAAGGCTTCACAGTGTTTCTGGAACGGCGCATCATGCAGGAACTCTATGGTGAGCCTTATATGCACATGCTAGAGGTGCTCGGCTACTCCGATCTCCAGAACACCATCAATCAGCTTATGGCCGAGGGGCGCGCCGCTTTCACCACGCTCCACCTTCCTTTAGAAGATCATGACCCCGATGACGCCGTGAGCGATATTGCTTACGAAAAAGGCTATCTCTTTTTGCGCCAGTTGCAAAGGATGTTGGGGGTGACAGCCACCGATCAACTCCTTAAAATGTGGTTTGAACGCCATGCCTTCGCTTCTGTGACCACACAGGATTTCTTAAACTTTTTTAAGGAGCATCTTACCGTTGACCAGTGGCAAACTTTGATGCCCGATTCGTGGATTTTTCAGCCCGGTTTGCCAGGCCATACGGCTCCGCATTCCCAAATTTTTGAGGAGGTGGAAAAGGCTGCTCAAGACGCTATGAGGGGCCGCTTTCCTTCCCAGTCCCAATGGATTTCATGGTATTCACAAATGCGTCAGCAATTTTTGCGAACCCTGGCCCACCGGCAACCTTCTCCTGAACAGCTGGCCGCTTTGGACCAGCATCTCCAAATCACCAATTCCCGCAATAGCGAGGAGGTATTCCTGTGGCTACAGATGGCCCTGAAAGCCGGCTATTTCGATGTGGTGCCTAAGGTGGAAGAATTCCTCAGTACTGTGGGGCGACGAAAATTTGTCCTCCCTCTCATGCAGACCCTTCTTTCCATACCTGCCCTGAAAGAATGGGGAAAAGCTCAGTTTTTAAATATTTGGGGCCCCCGATATCATTATGTGACCTACAATTCAGTAGCCAGGCTTTTAGATTAGCGGGCTACCATGAACCTTTGAACTGTACTTTAACATTTTCTATGCTTTGCCTCCAGTACTTTTTGATGGTAAGCGTTTACTAAACCTTTTTCACATTTCTTTTAGTTAAAGGACTGCTTGAGAAATCAGTTCCTTACCTTATCTAAGAGTACATTCTAATTTTCAACTTTTGAGGCCATTACCCCTTAACCGCATAGCGCAATACATCGCGCCATTGAGGTTTTTTTCCATAGAGGAGAATACCTACACGATAAATACGAGCTGACACCCATACAGAGACCAAAAAAGATATTAGAAGGATGAAGGCTGAAAGCAAAAATTCTCCTACAGAAACTCCGAAGGGAATACGCACCATCATCACCACAGGAGACGTGAAAGGTATCATGGAAAAAAGGGTGGCCAAACGGCCGTCTGGGTTATTGAGAATGGCCATGGCCACAGCAATTGAAAAAATAAGCGGAAGGGTAACAGGAAGGGCGAACTGCTGAGCATCAGACTCTGAGTCTACCAGGGAACCTACGGCCGCAAATAGGGCGCTGTAAAAGAAGTAACCCCCAAGGAAGTAAAACAGAAAACTGGGTATCATGACCCCCAGATTTACGGAGCGGAGCAGCTCGGCTACTTGCGCGGAATCGATCCCTTCTTTGCCTTCTATTAAGGCTCTCTGAGCGCTTTGGTCAAGGAGTATTTGGAGCTGGTCGGGGTCGCGCACCGCCTCAGGGAGAAGCCACAATGCCAACAAAAAAATACCCACGGCCGAAAAGACAATCCAGATGAAAAATTGGAGCAATCCCACTAGAGCGATACCCATGATTTTTCCCATCATCAGCTCAAAAGGACGCACCGAAGACAGGAGCACCTCCGCCACGCGGCCGGCCTTCTCTTCCATCACGCCCCTCATGGTCTGGGCCCCATATAGCAATACGGACACGTACATGATGAGGCTGGCCACGTAGCCCCAGATATAAGGGGCTTCATTGGCCCCCGTGCGGCTACCATCTTCCTGGATATAGTATTGCTTGATATGAAATGGCGCCCGCACCATTTCATACACATGAGGATCAACCTTATGGGCCAAGAGTCGGTAATGTTCCACAGCTTTCTGACAGAGGTATTCCACGGCCCGAATCAGAGACATACCTGGTCTTTGGGAAAATCCCAGGGTGATACCACTGGGGGCATTCACGACATCGCGGGGCAGATAAAGGAGAGCATTATAGGGAGCATCTCCGGCTGCGAGTCGGTCCGTGGCTACGATTAGATTACTGTCCACCCGGACGAACCGGATCTCAGCTTGGCGATTGAGCTTCTCCACCAGATGGCCAGCTTGTACCTCAGAGTCGTCCACAATGTTAATAATCAGAGTTTCCTTCTCCTCCGAAAGAGCCAACCAAATCACTCCCCCGTAGAGAGCAATGATAAGCAAAGGGCCCAGCAGCGTCATAATGAGAAAGGTGGGCTTACGGACACGGGTAAAAAACTCCCTTTGCAAGACTAAAAACAATCGGGCAGAAACCATACTCTAAACCCTATTCAGAAAGAGATGATTGGGTGTTAAGAGAAGAGTGTGCCCCTACAGCCTGAAGAAAGATATCGTTCATGGAGGGAAGACGTTCGCGTACTTCCACAATTTCTGCCACAGGTAGCACATTTTGTAGCACCTTGTTTAGTCCGCCGGCTTCAAGGGGTTTCACTGTCAAGGTCGTGTAGGCCCCATCTTCCAGTTTACCGGTGATTTGTCCCGACGTCCATAAGGCGCTAGCAAAGGAAATATGGTGGCCTCGGAACCGGATGAGATATTCTCCGGTCTTGTACCTATTTTTAATTTCGGTCATGCGGCCAGCTAACACTACCCTGGAACGATGCAAAAGGGTAATTTCATCGCATAATTCCTCCACGCTGGTCATATTGTGGGTGCTCAGTACTATAGTGCGTCCTTCTTTTTTCATGGCCAAGATTTCATCACGGATGAGGGCAGCATTAATGGGGTCAAATCCACTGAAGGGTTCATCCATGATGAGGAATTCTGGTTCGTGTAATACGGCTATAGCAAATTGCACTTTTTGCTGCATGCCCTTACTGAGGTCCTGAGTCTTGCGGTGCTGCCAGCGAGCCAAGTCTAATTTTTCTAGCCATCGTCGGGCTTTGGTGCGTGCGTCAGCCCGTGAAAGGCCTCTCAATCGGCCAAAGTAAAGGAGTTGATCCCAAACGGACATTTTTTTATACAGGCCGCGTTCCTCGGGCAGATAACCCATTTTATCCACATGGTGGGGGGACAGGGATTCCCCTCTGTATAATATACTCCCTTTATCAGGAAAAAGGATACGCATCAGAATGCGAATGAGGGTCGTTTTGCCGGCTCCGTTGGGGCCCAGGAGCCCGTGAATGCTGCCGGAAGTTATGTGAATATGGACGTCATCAAGGGCCTGATGACCGGAATAGCCTTTAGCTATTCCCGTGCCCTGAATTAAGTCCATAGAGAGATTGCTGGATGCTCAGAGCTTCTGAAACTTCAGCGTGGTGCTGTGGCCTTGGTACTTAATGCGCAAGGCATACAACCCGGTACTTAAATGCGCTGCAGAAATTTGCTTGCGTAAGGCTCCCTGCACTTTTCCAAGGTCCTCACTGTGAAGTGTTTTCCCGGTAATATCTACGATTTCCAATTCCAGTCCATCCAGGGCTTTATCGGCTGAAAGGTCTAAAGAAAACAAATGGTGCACGGGGTTGGGGAAGAGCTTCACTTGAAGATGGGGGATGTCAGTTTTATTGAGGCCAAAATTAGGATCATAGGTGCCTGTTACAAGAATTTCGTCCACACTGATAAAATTATCATCGTAGGAGTCGTGGTAAAAAGCCACGAAGATGAATTTGCCAGCATAGGGAGCTAAGCTGATACTAAAGGGCCGCAGCATTCCACGAAGGCGCATAGGATCCCCCTGGTCTTCCACGTACTGACCGTCAAGCCCATGGATAAAACCCGAAGAGAATTGATAGGCAGCAAAGTTACCTGAGGTGTCGTTGGGCGGTGCCAGTTGGGTCATCTCCGCCGCTACAAACACCGTATCGGTAAAGGCTTCAATGTCATTGGTTGTAGAAGAAATTAGCACCTTATAGCCATCCAAATAGCGGGGCGTCTGATAGGGTGCAGAGCGCCAGTGAAGAACGGCATTTGCATCCACGATAGGAATGGCGGGGGTAATGAGGTAATTTTTAGCTTGGCCAATTTCTTCAAACCACGAGCGTGCAGCAAATACATTCACAAATTGTAAGGTATCGGCATCGGCAAAAGCCAGCGACCAGAACCAGGCCGGCCCCACACCGTTGTTTTGGCCGACTGGAGTGAGCATGTCCAGATCAATGTTGTACCAAGCTGTGTCATAGGGGTTCCCCGGCGGATAAAAATCAGGGGAAAAATAGGGGGAGGGATCGTTGTTGAAATCCATGTACAAGAGGGTATCATTTTGAGCCTTCGTGAAAGGAGAAAACAGCCCTTCTGCTAATACTAAAAAAAGAATAAAGTTCTTTTTCATATTCACTCAGTTTGTAAAACAGCCTCAAAATTATTATTATATTTGAAGTCACCATGTACCAAGAAACTGAATCTCCTGCCTCCAAGCCAGAAACCGCAAGGGAAAAGACTGCTCCAACCCCAGAGGAAAAAGAACGCAAAGAGATTCTAGCACGCTACAGAGCCTTGTTGCGGGCGGTGCAGCCCGCCATAAAAAGTACCGAAGATCGTAAACGCATTAAAAAGGCCTTTGAGACCGCTTTGGCTGCCCATAAGGATGTACGCCGGAAATCGGGCGAACCTTACATTTTCCATCCCATTGCCGTGGCCGAAATATGTGCCAAAGAACTTAACCTGGGAGTTACCTCCGTTGTGTGTGCATTGTTGCACGACACAGTGGAAGACTCAGATCTCACCTTAGACGAAATAGAAAGCATGTTTGGGAGGGAGGTACGACAAATTATTGATGGCCTCACCAAAATTGAGGGCTTCGTGGATACCAGTGAGTCCATACAAGCCGAGAATTTCCGAAAGATCCTCCTCACGCTTTCCAACGATATACGAGTGATCTTAATTAAACTGGCCGACCGGCTGCACAACATGCGTACCCTGGAATACATGAAGCGGGAAAAGCAACTAAAAATCGCCAATGAGACCCTCTTCCTCTATGCCCCCTTGGCCCACCGGCTCGGATTGTACCGCATGAAAACCGAAATGGAAGATTTGGCCCTCAAGTACACGGAGCCTGACATCTACCACGACATCGTGAGCCGGCTGAAAAAAAGTGAGGAAGTGCGCAATCGCTTTATTAACTCATTTATTCAACCCATCAAAAAGAAACTCACCGAGCAGGGTTTTAAGTTTGAAATTAAGGGCCGCACCAAATCTATTTATTCCATCTACAACAAAATCAAAAATAAGGGAGTACCCTTTGAGGAAATTTACGACATATTCGCCATCCGCATAATTATTGATAGTGAGCCCCAGAATGAAAAAGCCGATTGTTGGCGCGTCTACAGTATCGTTACAGACTTCTATCAACCCAAGCCTGATCGATTGCGCGACTGGATTTCCTTTCCGAAGTCCAATGGGTATGAGTCGCTTCACATCACTGTAATGAGCCCCACTGGTAAATGGGTGGAGGTACAAATTCGTACCCGGCGTATGGATGAAATTGCTGAACGCGGTTATGCCGCCCACTGGAAATACAAAGAGTCGTCTATTGAAACCAACATTGACGAATGGCTTCGGAAGGTGCGCGCTGTTCTGGAGCAGGGAGATCAGAATGCTGTAGACTTCGTAGAGAGCTTTAAGCTGGACTTAGTGACTGAAGAAATTTTTGTGTTTACTCCCAAGGGTGAGTTAAAAGCCCTACCCACGGGAAGCACCGCTCTGGACTTTGCGTATGAAATTCATTCGGATATTGGTGACCATTGTCTGGGGGCTAAGGTCAATGGCCGCTTGGTGCCGCTTAGCTACGTCCTGCAAAGTGGCGATCAAGTGGAAATCATAACCTCTTCCAAGCAAAAACCTAAAGAAGACTGGTTAAAAATCGTCAAGACTTCCAAGGCCCGTCACAAAATAAAACAAGCCCTCAGGGAAGAAAAACGTCGCCTGGCCGAGGAGGGCCGTGAACAGTTTGAACGTAAACTCCGCCACCTCGGTTTTACCTTTTCCGAAAAAGATGTGCCTAAAATTATCCGCTTTTTTCAGGTGCCCAACATCCAAGACTTTTACGTCCGGGTAGCCACCGACGTTATAACCAACAACGACATTCGGAGATTTTACAAAGAGGAACTCTCTCGCAGCTGGTACGACTATTTCAGGAAAAAATTGCGTCGTAGCCCTTCGGAAGGAAAAAAGGAAACCACACCTTCGGCTCCCACGCTCCAGGAACTCCTAAAAAAAACTCACAGATCTGAGGATTCCTTAATAATTGGAGATAACGTAACCAACCTTGATTATAAGTTGGCTTCCTGCTGCAATCCCATCCCCGGAGATGAAGTATTCGGATTCGTGACGGTAAACGAGGGAATTAAAATCCATAAAACCAACTGCCCCAACGCCAATACGCTGCTCAGCAATTTTGCCTACCGCGTGGTCAAAGCCCGCTGGACCAGCAGTGAGGACATCGCATTCCAGGCCGGCATCACCATCCGCGGTTTTGATGATGTGGGAATCGTAAACCGCATCACCCGCATCATAAGCAATCAGCTCAAGGTAAATATGAAATCCATCAACTTTGAATCTAACGAGGGCCTCTTCGAAGGGCGCATCATGCTCTTCGTGCACGATACCCAACACCTGGAAGACCTCATGGAAAAACTCCGTCATGTGCCAGGCGTAATAGCCGTAGAACGGATGGGGTAATTAATTCCATAGGGCTTTCTTTGCTTTTTTTGCCCGCCGATGAATCTACGGGACGGATATATCCTAGTAACCGGCGGGGCTGGCTACATCGGCTCCCATACCATTGTAGCCCTGATGCAAAAGGGGTATGACCGCATCGTTTCGCTGGACAATTACCTGAACAGTCGGCCGCGCACCTACGACCTCATTGAAGCCATCACCGGCCGCCGACCTGAAATCATTGAAGCCAGTGTAGGCGACCGAAAGACGGTGGCCCACCTCATGCGCCGTTTCGAACCCGTCGGGATCATCCACTTTGCGGCGCTCAAAGCAGTGGGCGAAAGTATGGAACAACCCTACCGCTACCTTCAAAATAACTTGGCCGACATGCAGGTGTTCCTGGAAGAAGTCTACCGAACAGCCCGTCCGCTTTTCATATTTTCCTCATCCTGTACCGTTTATGGCGAAGTGACCAACTTACCCGTCTATGAGCAGACGCCCCGTCAACCGGCCCAATCTGTGTATGGACTAACCAAACAGCTTGGTGAAGACCTTCTGGATGGTCTATGCCGACTGGGTTTCACAGGTCCAGTTGTGGCTCTCCGTTACTTTAATCCCGTAGGTGCTTACCCGGACGGGCGCCTCGGTGAGTGGCCCCTGGGCACCCCCAACAATCTGGTGCCTCTTATTTGTCAGACAGCCGCTGGGCTACGCCCCTTTCTCACTATTCACGGCAAGGACTACCCCACACGAGACGGCACCTGCATTCGCGACTACGTCCACGTGATGGACATCGCTGAAGCCCACGTTCAAGCCTTGGAATATGCCGACCGTTACCGGCCTCAAACCATGGAAATTTTTAATCTGGGCACAGGCCACGGCGTCAGTGTCCTAGAGGCCATCCGGGCATTTGAAGAGGTCAATAACCTGAAATTACCCTATAAAATTGGTCCTAGACGCGTCGGAGATGTCACGGCTGTCTATTCCGATAGCACCAAGGCCGAACGACTTTTAGGCTGGAAACCCCGCTTTAATCTGCATGATATGATGCGCAGCGCTTGGCTTTGGCAGCAGCGCCTTAACCAAGAAGCCTTGTAAATGCCCTCAGCGGGATTTTTCTCCTGTTCGCACGTCGGCGTCAATACGCATGGGCTTGGCGTCCTTGAGAGTGGCCTTATTCACCCGATAGCTAGCGGGCCGACGTGCAGAAGGGTTTGTCGCATTCGGCTTGGAAGGGCCCGTCTGGGGAGAGGTCGCCGGCGAGGGTGCCGTTTGGGAAGGCGCTAACACAGGACCCACCGGAGTTGTAGCCTTCTGCGGAGAAATCGTTGTGGGCGCTGGCTGGGTACTCACTGGCTGCGCGGCCCGCGAGGATTCTTTCCGTGTTTCACCTTGAGCTACCACAAAGGCTGGCGTAGCCCATACGAAAAGGAAAAATGCAAGAGTTTTCATGATGAATTGTTTATTCATTTACAAAAGGGCAAATTCCGGGCCAAAAGTTTTTTAATTTTTTCTAGGCAGGCCCCCGCGGCGGTCGGCGGGGATTGCCGCTGGCCCCTGAGCTCAGACTGCTGCGGGCTCCGCGTGCGCTCCGGCGATCCTTGGCCGCAGCTTCAAGAGCTGCGACCAAGGCAGTGCTGGCCTTCGGCTGCCCTCCCCATCCTGCACGCAAGCGCCCTGTCGCCGCTATGCGGCTCACCCATTCAAGGCTTGTTATCATTGCCAGACCTTTCTGAGCCATTCGGCCTTCACACTTGGCCGATCCTCCGAGCCGCTACCATCATTTCTTCCCCAATTCTCAAAAAAGAAAGTGCTTCATAGAGGGCGTGATGCATGGCTATCAGACACCTCAGTTGCCAGGCCGGCCGCTGGGTGAGCCTGTTAAAAAAAGCCTGTCGTCCGGCATTATCTATTGCAGGGATTTCTTTTTTTACTCTCTTTTGTTTCCATCGCATCCATAATGGGTACACCGTATACATCAACAAAAGTTTTAGTTCCAAGGACGGCTTTATGGCCACTATTTCATAGCCACATTGGCCCAATAATCGCGCCAACGTCGTGGGCGAAAAGTAGTTCACATGGTCCAGGCCCAGCATCTTCCAATTTTTTCCCATCATCCGTGCCACCAGACTGTTGATTTGGGGCACCTGAATCACCAGCACGCCGCCTGGATTTTGAAGCCGCGCACAATTGTTCAGGAATGATCGCGGGTCATCAACGTGCTCCAACACATCCCAAAGTGTAATGACATCAAATCGTTCTTGAGAATCAAAGCTATAGAAGTCCTCATGCAGCACTGGTAGGCCTAAATCTTTTACGGAATACAACCACGGCTGTTCATCCAGCTCTATACCTAGCACGTCATAGCCAGCCTGCCGGGCCGCCAGCAAAAAGTGCCCCCAGCCCGAACCCACGTCCAAAAGACGACCTGACAGCTTAAAGCGGCGAATAAACCGTAGGCGCAGCTTGTGTCTTTCCAACTTCAAGAGGTTATTACCCCGACGAACTTCAGCAGCCACCGCTTCAGATTTGTAGGAGGTGTAGGAGATTGCATGTCGCCAGGCTGGCGGTACAAAGGCAAATCCGCAACAGCGGCACCGCGTCACTTCACAGGTCTCCAGCTGATAAACCAGGACAAAATTTTCGGGTCCTTCAGCGCCGCAGACCTTACAAGGCTTACCTTCCAGCGTCTCCGGAAATCTCATGGATTTTTCCTGTAGGGCCTCCCTTTGTTTGGCTGGCCCGCCTTCCGGCGCCAGTGAGCCAGCCGCTCATACAGGTATATCAGTCCTTGTGCCACGCACAGAGCCATGGTAGGATACAGCACAATGTGGTAACGGCTGAAGTCAATCCAAATAAAATCGGCCGTACCTATAAAAATGATCATAAAAGACCACGGCAGTAACAAATAGGGTCCTATCTGACGTGTGCGCCAAAGTTCCCGCAAGCCTTTCATAAGAAGTCCTGCCCACCCCAATAAGAGCAAAATACCGTCAGCGGCATTGCCCGGAAACGGCAGAAGGTGCCCCAATGTGGCATAAAACCTGTCAGGTTCCACAACGACCAAGTTCCGTTTGGCCAACAACCTATATTGCGCCTCCTTTTGACCTTGGACCACTTCAATATACGGTCTAAGCAGTCGGGTGTTCACGTACGACTGTTTTTTCTTGTGAACGGCTACTTGCCAAGAGCCAAATTTGGTGCCTTCCGCCAAGGAAATACTTTCTCCTTGACGGATGGTGTCGGTCACAGGATAATTTTCACCGGGCCCTGCATATCCCAAAATATATTCTTTACCTCGTATAGGAGTAAACTTGGTGCGTTGATCTTTTGCCCGACGTGCAAAATATCCATCCACACTTTGCCGTGTGGTGCGCATCATGGCTAAAGGCTGTTTGCGGTAAATGGGATTAAAAATTAAAAAGACCCCTACGCCTATCCCTAAAGTGAGGAACACAGCAATCAAAAGGCGCAGGAGCGAGGCGCGATAGGTATGCCAACGGACTAATCTGACCAATCCAAGAAGTATGGCCAGTCCAATGGCAATGTATGCAAAAAGGGCATCATTCAATTTAGAGCCTACTCCTAGCCCAAATAACACTCCTGAGGCGCAAGACCAGGCTAACCATTTTTTCCATCCTGGGGAGTCCAAGGCTTGGAAGGCCGCCTGCAGACATCCCAAGGCCGCCACCATAAAGAAGATGGATGAACCATCAAGACCCACGGCCGTTGAGGATTGCATAAAGTAAGTATTGAGCAGCAGGTATAGACCTGCTAACCATCCACACCAAAAGTTTAACCAGCGCCATCCCAACACCATCACCAAAACAACCGTTCCAGCCGTAAACAGGGCATTTGGTATCCGGGCAATGGCTAAGTATTGATGGGGAACATAATTAAACGTCACGCTTGTGGGGTTTCCCTCGGGATCATGGTACTCAAAATACCCAAAGGGATCAGGTTTCTCTTTGGACAGTGTTTGAATGAAGAAACCCATGATAGCCTTTCCCACATTGGGAGCTTTCCACCCAAACGTCCAAAGGGCATTGTCAAACCATTGAAAGCGCTTACGGGGAAACTTCACGGTATCGTACTTCACCGCAAAGGACATCGGCTGACCCAGGGTATCCCATTGAATGTGATCCCAGGGAAAGCGTAGCGTATCTGGATCAAAGTAGGCCAAGCGATTGTAAGGGTAATTCCGGCCTGCTACACGTGTTTCACCAAGCTTATCGGCAAATACGTCCACTCCATTTTTATAAGCGTAAGTGGGAAACCAATTATCCAGCTTCACTGTGGGTCGCACGTATCCCCGAAACAGCATGTGGTAGGTGGAGATAGAAGCCCCCGTCCACATTTCTTCATCATATCCCTGTGAAGGCCTTCGCTGAATATCAATCAACCAAAAGGAATATCCCACCGCAGCTAAAGAAAGAAAACCGGCAAGTCCCTTCTGCCACCAGGGAGTCTCCCTTACCACCTGCCAAAAAGTTTTTCGTCTTTTTATCATGGAAAAACCTTTACGCAACAAAGCTACCTGATTTACTTTGCAGCTTCACCACATGGAGCGCTATATTGAATGTATAAATCCCGCCACAGGCCAGGTGTGGGATACGCTAAAAATTCCCTCTGCTGTGGAAATAGAAATAATGGCTGCTAAAGCCCGGGAGGCTTTTCAGGATTGGTCTGTTACACCCCTTGCTTTCCGAAAGCAGATTGTAGCCCGTTTTGGGGAGCTCGTGCAAGAAAATCTGGAACATCTTGCCCAACTCCTCACGAAAGAAACAGGCAAACCTATCACGCAATCCCGCCGGGAAATTCGCCAGGCCGACCGCCGAATCCGCTTTTTCCTGGATATTGCCGATCGATATCTGGCGCCTGAAGTGGCTTATGAGGATGAAAAAGTCCGCGAGGAAATTGCCTATGAACCTTTGGGTCTCATAGTGAATATTTCAGCATGGAATTATCCCTATAATATTGGATACAATGTATTCATTCCGGCCTTACTCGCAGGCAACGTGGTGTTGTACAAACCGAGTGAATACACTCCTCATACGGGCCTAGAATTTCAGGATTTATTCCGTTCGGCGGGTTTACCCCCGCATGTTTTTACTACTATTATCGGAAACGGCCAAACTGGTGCCTACTTAACTGAACGCATTCCCGCGGATGGTTACTTCTTCACTGGATCCCATGCTACTGGGATGAAAATTTTAGAGCAATGCCGAAAGCGAACAGTGCCTATTCAGCTGGAACTGGGTGGTAAAGATCCGGCTTATGTTGCCAACGACGTAAAGGATCTCAGAAAGGTGGCTGCCGCATTGGCCGATGGCGCCTTCTACAATAATGGGCAAAGCTGTTGTGCCGTGGAGCGTATCTATGTCCATACTGAAGTTTATACGGATTTTTTGAAACATTTCGTACAAGAAGTGAAGGGTTTTATTCTGGGAGATCCGAGGAATGAATCCACTTACATAGGTCCTCTGACTCGGGCGGCTCAACTGGATATACTGGAAAGGCAGGTTGCGGATGCCCTCTCTAAAGGCGCTAGGCTTCTTTTAGGAGGAAAACGAATTCCTAGGGAGGGTAACTGGTTTGAGCCCACCGTTTTGGCTGATTGTAGCCACCAAATGGAAGTGATGAAGGAAGAAAGCTTTGGACCCATCATTGGTATAATGGGCGTAAAGGATGATGAGGAGGCCATAAACTTGATGAATGATACGCCTTACGGCCTAACAGCCGCCGTGTATTCTTCCAATCCGGATCGCGCTCGGCGCATTATGGAAAAACTAAATACAGGAACGGTCTACTTCAATATGTGCGACCGAGTCAGTCCTTACGTACCTTGGAGTGGCCGGGGACACTCTGGCTTGGGACTTACCCTTTCTTATCATGGGCTAAGGGCCTTTACCCGGACCAAAAGTTATCAGCTTTTGAAATCAAATTAATGGGTTGGAAGAAAGTCTGATAACTCCGGTCCGTTCCCTTACTATAAATTTGTTATAAATAAATGGAATATATTGCCTTAGCTATTCCCGTTTTTGTGGTCCTCATGGCCTTGGAATTTTGGTGGGCATGGCATCGGGGCATGCGCGTGTACAGATTGGCGGATATGCTGACTAATATTGGCTGTGGAGTGGGTCAGCAAGTCATTGGGCTCTTCCTCAGTGTGGGTACTGTGGCTGCTTACGGGTATGTCTATGATCTTTGGCGCCTCTTTACCCTTCCTACCACATGGTGGATGTGGATAGCTCTATTTCTGGGGGTAGATTTTTGTTATTATTGGTTTCACCGTTTGAGTCACGAAATCAACTTTCTATGGGCTGCCCATGTGGTCCATCACCAGAGCGAAGATTACAACCTTAGTGTAGCCTTGCGCCAGTCATGGTTTCAACAGTTTTTCTCCTGGCTTTTTTATGTGCCTCTGGCTTGGATCGGCTTTCATCCGGTGCATTTGCTCACGGTGGCTGCCTTCAACACGTTATACCAGTTCTGGATCCATACGGAACTTATTGGCCGGCTAGGGCCCTTGGAGTGGATTCTGAATACCCCTTCCCACCACCGAGTGCATCATGGTCGTAATCCCCAGTACATAGATCGCAACCATGGGGGGACCCTCATCATTTGGGATCGCATTTTTGGCACCTTTGAGCCGGAAAAAGCGCCCGTCGTGTATGGCATTACAACGCCTTTACGCAGCTTCAATCCCTTTACGGCCAACTTTCAGTATTGGCGCTACTTAGTTCGCCTAGCCTCTCAGACCCGCCTATTTTGGGATCGTCTCAAAACCTGGTGGGCCATGCCTGGCTGGAAGCCAGACTACCTCGGTGGCCCTGAAAAACCGCCGATCGTTTCAAGAAATTCTGTAGAAAAGTTTGAAGTTTCCTTGCCTCTTCCCTTGTCACGCTGGATTTTTTTTCAATTTTGCTTATCAGTATTGAGCACTTCGGCTTTTCTATACCTGGGTCCGGCGTTGATAAAAAAATTCCCAGACTGGTGCTGGCTGTTGGGCTGGGCAATTCTGCTGCTTGCTCATTTAGGATGTTTTGGCACTATCCTACATGAACCTGTACGCGTTAATCGTTTGGAAAGCATTCGGCTAATGGGCTCCATGGTCTTCTCGTTCTCTTGGATATTTTGGGGACCTGCGCATCCTCCTTTGCCCGGCGTGATGGGCGCAAGTGTCTTAGCTTGGGGGCTTTCATGGATTTATTGGATTAATGAGGAAAAAATGGACCCCATAAATTTCCTGTATGAAAAAAAGACTTAAGAAACTCTTAATTTTCCTTTATTTCGGTGCTTTGGTACTGGCCATATGGGGCGGTGAGGGAGGTCAAAAACTTTTACATTATAGTAGCAAACCCCTGTTGATGCCTTTATTACTGGGTTGGTATGCGCTCATTCCAAATGCTTTTAAAAAGCCCCGTCTATTCTTTTCTCTAGGGTTTACCTGCGGGTGGCTGGGGGATATTTTTCTAATGGATACTACGGGAAAGTATTTTCTGGCAGGTTTAGCCAGCTTTCTGGTGGGCCACCTTCTGTACATTGCTGGATTCCGATACTATATCGGCGGTAGGTCCATGGGATTACTGCCTAAATATACCTCGCTGGGGGTGGGACTGGTATTTTATGTGAGTGTGGCTGCCTTTCTCGCACCTTCCTTCCAGTCTCCTCCCCGCAATGCCCTGCTTTTACCCGTACTTTTATATAGTTTAATAATTTGCGTGATGGGGTGGTATGCCTGGTATGCCTGGCGCTTGATTGGAGGCCTAATGGTTTGGGCATTCTTAGGAGCCGTGTTGTTTCTTCTATCTGATTTTTTCATTGCCTTGCATCACTACGTATTGCCTAAGGGATTACCCCTCTCCGATTTGTTCATCCTCAGCCTATACGGAACGGGACAATTCCTTATTGCAAAAGGCACTCTAGTCGCCGATAATTCTCTAACCAATCCATAATAAAATTCTATTTATGGCCTACTACCTCATTAAAAGCGATCCTGAGACGTACAGCTGGGCCGATCTTCTCCGCGAGGGCCGCACCCGCTGGGACGGTATCCGCAACTTCCAAGCCCGCAATTATCTTAAAAATTGGCAACCTGGTGATAGTCTTTTGTTTTACCATAGTGGGGATGAAAAAGCAATTGTGGGCGTAGCTAAAGTTGTCTCAGAACCCTATGAAGAACCGGGCAGCGGCGGTCGGTGGTTTTGTGCGGACATTGAGCCTCATATGCCCTTTAAGCAACCTGTGCCGCTTAAGCTATTAAAGTCTACCACCGAACTTCAGGGGCTCATTCTGCTAAAACAGTCCCGCTTGTCGGTGATGCCAGTGCAGGAAAGGGAGTTTCAAAGGATTGTCAAAATGGGAGGAATAATGGAATAAAAACTTCGTTTCCTTCTCTTCCCTTTAAAATTGGATAATTCCAAATTTCTATTAAATTCCTCAAATTTTCGGCATCCATACCAAGCCTGTTTTTAGGATTCTGAAAGAAATGGTGAGGGAAGAGTAGTTGCTCCACGCTAAGTAAAGAGTGTCTTTTAGTGTTTTTAATCGAACTGAAAACAAACACGTATCGCTTTGGCAATTGGGAAATCTGAAAAATGGCATAGAAATAATAGGTTCTTTTTGATGATTATTTTCAAATAATAAAATGTTCACTGGTGGGTTGGTTCCTTTTTTAGAAAACTCTATCCACAACTGACATTCAAATCCTTTTTGTTCAGTTGGGGCCAGGAAGCAATACACCGACGAGGTGTCGTAAGGTGCGAGGTCTATACGGTCTGGTGCGACTGACCAAGTTACGGGATGCCATAATTTTTTTATCTCTGTATGGCCTAACGTCTTGTAAAGACACCAATGGAAACGGGTACCGCTACGTATCATATCGGTACTATGAAGGACTCTGTTAAATTGGACTAAATAAGTAGGATATTGAGTGAGCCAATTACTGCCGCACACCCAGACGCTATCTTGCTGAAGGGTTTCCAAGGCCAGTTGAGGTTGTCGTGCAGTGGTTTCCTCAGCGGTGAGGGGTAGGCGGGGATTTCTTCCTAATGCCTGGATATAGCTGTTCCAGTAAGATGCCACGATGCCTCCCCGTTCAGGAATAGCCTCTTCTCGTAATTGTTTTAAGGAAAAGGCTCGCGCGTCCAGCCTACTAAGGACAAACTCTCTCTCAGCGGTGCGAAAGCCATAGGCTGTAAAGCCTATCGCTAGGAAAAGGGTCATTAAAATGCCGCGAGGGTTTATACCATTTACATCTGTCATAAATACCAGAGCCACGCCCATCCACCATAACGGATATGCAAAATAGCGGGCCTCAAAACCAGAACCTTGTACCCAGCTTGATGCTAAAAGTCCTAATAAGCCCAATGTGGCATTGGACAAGCTGAATAAAAGGGTACTGCTGGTAGTTTTTTCTGCTTTCAACGGATACTTTGATAATAAACCCTGTACAAAAAAGGCCACCACGAGCCCCGTACATCCTCCAAACACTGTTAAGTAAGGATTTGGTCTGAATTCCCTTAACAACGAGCCGAGGGCTTTTCCAAGAACTTCAAGGCCCTGTAAGAAGCCTTTCCATGTACCCAACCATCGGCCATAGTAGGCCACGGGGTAGGGATGAAGTTCTTTTAGGACGATGATACCTAGAACGGGAGGGATAAGGCCCAAAATCCAAATGAAGGCTTGGGTCAATAACCTTTGACGGGACTCTTTGTGTGCGAAAAGGGTATAAGCCCATCCCAAGGCCAGAATCCCACCGAAAACCACAGAAAAGTCTGAAACCCAGAGGGCCATTCCTGTGAGAAAGCCGCTCAGGAGCAAAAAACCGGATCTTCCTTGCGCCACAAGGGCCAGGCGCCAGGACCAGCCCAGCAATGCTAACTGGGGGGCATAGGGATGGCCTGGCAAAAGGTATTCCACGGCCGTGGGGTAAGGTATCCATAGAATCCAAGCTAGCAGGAGCCGGGCAAAAGGCCAGCGTGCAAGGGGTGAAAGGGCTTCCCATGCCAAGGCTGGCATCAGCCAAAGTACCAAGGAGTACGTCCACACGGGATCGCAACCCGCCTGTACAAAGGGGAAGGCCAGGAGGGGCACCAAACTCCCCAACCGGTCTTGCCCCCAGAAGTAAAGGGACTCTAAACCATACCACCGGAGAGACATCAATATATGAACGGCGGCATCAGAGTTAAGCTGATGGCTAAAAGGCGGAGCGTATAAGATAAAAGATGCGATAGCAATCAAAGCGGCCCGAAGTCGGTCCGCCGATGAAACTGGAAATAATCGGGGAGGGATTTGCAGGGAAGAGGAAATCAAAAACTCCTAAATGTCAAGGCGCGCGTACCGGGCGTTCTTCTCAATGAATTCACGGCGGGGTGGTACATCGTCACCCATCAACATGGAAAAAATATGATCCGCCTCTGCGGCACTTTCTATAGTGACTTTGCGAAGTGTCCGCGTGGCGGGATTCATGGTAGTTTCCCACAGTTGTTCTGCATTCATCTCGCCCAGCCCTTTATAGCGTTGTACAGTAACGGAGCTTTCTTTACCTTCCCCTCCGGAGAGTTCTCGTATGGCCTGGTCGCGTTGAGCATCGTTCCAGCAGTAGCGTTGCTGGTTGCCTTTTTTCACCAGATAAAGGGGTGGGGTTGCAATGTACACATGGCCTTGCTCCACTAACTCTTTCATGTAGCGAAAGAAAAGGGTTAGCAGTAAAGTTGTGATGTGGGAGCCGTCCACGTCGGCATCGGTCATGATGATCACTTTATGGTAACGCAGCTTTTCCAGATTCAGGGCTTTAGAGTCCTCTTCGGTACCAATGGATAGACCTAAGGCTTGGAATATGGTTTTCACTTCCTGGTTTTCAAGGATTTTGTGGAGCATAGCTTTTTCCACGTTGAGGATTTTCCCGCGCAGGGGCAGGATGGCCTGGAAACGTCGATCACGCCCTTGCTTTGCCGTGCCACCTGCTGAGTCGCCCTCCACGAGGAAAATCTCACATAATGCAGGGTCACGCTCGCTACAATCCGCCAGTTTTCCCGGCAGTGAGGTACCAGAGAGCTCGCCCTTGCGCTGTACTAGTTCGCGGGCTTTTCGTGCGGCGTGGCGTGCTGTGGCTGCTAGGATCACTTTTTCCACAATCCGGCGGGCATCTTTGGGGTTCTCTTCTAAGTAAAGCTCCAGCATTTCCCCTACCGCCTGGTCAACGGCACCCATTACCTCCGTGTTGCCCAGTTTGGTCTTCGTTTGGCCTTCAAATTGAGGTTCATGAACCTTGACCGAAATGACTGCTGTCAACCCTTCCCGAAAGTCGTCGCCACTTATGTCAAACTTAATTTTCTCTAACATGCCTGATTTCTCGGCATAGGCTTTTAAGGTGCGCGTCAGGGCCCGTCGGAAGCCGGCCAGATGGGTACCACCTTCGTGGGTGTTGATGTTATTCACATAGGAATGCACATTTTCGTTGAAGGAAGTGTTATAGGTCATGGCCACTTCAACGGGAATCCCGTTCTTCTCTGTTTCCATGTAAAAAGGCTTTGAAATAAGGGGTTCCCGATTGCTGTCTAGGTAGGCCACAAATTCCAAAAGCCCTCCTTCGGAATAGAAAATCTCCCGGCGAGGTAGGCCATTCTCATCAATATCCCGCTCATCGGTGAGCGTGATGCGCACCCCCTTATTAAGATAAGCCAACTCACGCAGGCGTGCAGCCAGCGTTTCATACGAAAATTCGGTAACGGAAAACAGGGTATCGTCCGGCTTAAAAGAGACGGTAGTTCCCCTTTTGTCGGAGGGTCCGATCTCCCGAACGGGATACATGGGCTTTCCGAAAGCATATTCCTGCACGTAAGCCTTGCCATCGCGATATACTTCAGCCCTTAGCCAAGAGCTCAGGGCATTGACGCAAGACACCCCTACACCGTGGAGGCCGCCTGAAACTTTGTACGATTCTTTGTCAAATTTTCCCCCGGCATGCAACACAGTCATTACAACTTCCAGCGCCGAACGGCCTTCCTTTGGATGGATGTCTACCGGAATGCCCCGCCCATTATCCTCCACCCGTATGCTGTTATCCTTCCCGATGGTTACATCAATTTGATTACAGAAGCCGGCTAAGGCCTCGTCAATAGAATTATCCACCACTTCATAGACTAAGTGGTGCAAACCTTTGAAGCCGGTGTCGCCTATGTACATAGCCGGGCGCTTTCGCACGGCTTCCAGCCCTTCAAGCACCTGGATGTTCTCTGCAGAATACTGAATTTCAGTATCTTGCATTTGTCTGTTCATAATTTCTTAAAATTGGCCAAAGGTACTAAAATATACCAGTTCGGGAAAGAAACAAGAGCTATTAGCTTATTCATTTTTTGAACGTTGATGCCCTTGGCGGGGAGTATTTTTTGCTGTCAAAGGATGAGCAAGGATTGCCATACAGACATTTTAAAGGCGCTTTCCGAATTATCAAAGTCTATTTCACCATCTGGGGTCTTCATGAACATAACATTAGCTTTTTTGGGGGGAATGTGCTGATATTATATCTATTAAGGGAACAGCAGTGGAGTAATTCTGGTAAGAGCAGATTGGTCTGGGCATGGGTCGCAGGTTGGCGGCCAACTCTTTTTGCCGCAATTATTGGCTTTTTATTTATGGGTTTTTAATTTTTGCCCTAAAATGATAAACAAATAATAGGGGGCCGAGCGTACTTTGTAACTTCGGAGCTGTGGCACGCAGGCTTTCGCTTGACCTTTCTCTGGACGAATATCCCTTGGCCTTGGGTATTGTTTCGGCCCTACCCGAATACACTTTGGCTTTTCGGCTGGACAAGGTCCTGCATACCCGCCTCACACTGAGGGGATATTACATCGCCTATAACCGCAGGTTCAAGACATCTCATAAATATTTACAATATGAATACAACCACGAGGAAGTATTCCGCTTTTACCGCCTGGTATCCAACAGGTCAGAGGATGCCTCTTTGCTTTTGGATGATTATGGACCCTTGGACTACATCTTTTTGGTGTTTGGCGAAATATCCACGGGCGATGTGATCCATCTCAAGGAACGTCTCCGCGGTTGTCAGGGTGTGGAATTTGTGCTTGAAGTTTACCTAGACGAAAAAGAACATCACGAACTTCTTGTACGTTGATTTAGCATTAAATGAAAACTAGTACCCTTACCAAACTAATAGCCACTATAGGCCCGGCTTCCTCCGAACCAGAGGTTTTGCGGGCCATGCTCCTTGAAGGAGTGGATGTGTGCCGCATAAATTGCTCGCATAGCACTCATGAAAAACTCAGTTCCATCATTGATACTGTACGCCGGCTTAACGAGGAATTAGGGACCCATGTACCCATCTTGGCCGACCTGCAGGGTCCTAAAATTCGTATTGGTGATCTGGAAAGTGCAAGCATAGAACTGAAGGACAATGAGGAACTCACCATAACCACTCGCCCTGTAGCAGGCAATCCGCGTCTTCTTTCCATAAATTATTCTTCCTTTGCTAAAGATGTAAAACCCGGCCACCGCGTCCTGCTGGATGACGGCAAGATTGGGCTGGAAGTGGTGGACACAGATCGGAACGAAAACGTACGGGTGAAGGTGGTATATGGTGGTGTGCTGTTTCCGCGCAAAGGGGTGAACCTACCAGACACCCATGTGAGCCTTCCGGCTCTTACAGAAAAAGATCTTAAGGATCTAGAGTTTGTCTTATCTAAGGATGTGGAGTGGGTGGGGCTTTCCTTCGTACGCTCGGCTTCCGATGTGCTGGAACTGAAACATCTCATCCGTAAGTATCACAAGGAAGCTCGGGTAGTGGCAAAAATTGAAAAACCCGAGGCCCTTTATGAGTTGGACGACATCATCCAGGAAGCGGATGCTGTGATGGTGGCGCGGGGAGACCTGGGCGTGGAGCTGCCAATGGAAGAGGTGCCTCTGCTTCAAAAGACCATCGTCAAAAAATGTCTTGAGAAGGCCCGACCTGTCATTATTGCCACGCAAATGATGGAAAGTATGATCACGCAGACCACACCCACTCGGGCGGAAGTTAACGACGCTGCCAACAGCATTCTGGATGGTGCTGATGCGCTCATGCTCAGTGCTGAAACTTCCACTGGCCGACACCCTGTAGAGGTAGTGCGTACTATGAAGAGAATCATGCGGTTTCTGGAGAGTCATGAACGGCCATTCCCTGTTCTGCCTGATTTGAAGCTGGATACCAATGTGCTAGCTCCCAGGCGTATTTCGGAATATATATGCCGCAATGCCTGTATCTTGGCCAATGAGGCCGGCGCCGCAGCCATCGTGGCCATGACGGGATCAGGCTATTCGGCTATACGCATAAGTAGCTTCCGCCCCCGCGCCCGAGTGTTTGCATTCACTTCCAATCCGACGCTCATTCGTACGCTGAATTTGGTATGGGGCATCACGCCAGCGCTCTACGATAAGTTCGTCAGCACCGATCATACAATTGCCGATATCAAGTTATGGCTCCGACAGCATGGTCATGTGAAGCCCGGAGACCTCGTGGTGCATGTGGCCAGCATTCCCATGGAGGAGCGCGGTATGAGCAACATGATCAAAATGTCTTACGTCTGAATACCTGGGGGCAGGCGCCGTAAGCGCCAGGAGGCTGGGTACAACGACACGAATGGTCGACCCGGCACAGATTTAGCTAAACCAAGATTCACGCCCTCCCATCTTAATAAGGTAGGTCCCTCCAGGCGGAGGTCCAAAGTTTGGCAGGCTAGATAGCGGACGGCCTGCGAATAATCCACCTCCATAAAAGGGATGTCCAAAGCAAGCTCCGGGCAATGCCCCACTGCGGTATGCCACTCCCATTTTTCTCTTCGCCAAGTGCCCAGCGGTACTCCCGGAAGCAGAATTTTGAACACCTCTGTAAGGGAATCTATCAAAGGCAGCCACATCTTGGGTACAGCATAATAATGGCCTTGGTACTCATAGGGTTCTAGATAATCTGGTAGGTTTAAGCTCTTTGGCATTTTTTTCTCCCTCCTACCATGTGGCGTAGCGTGTTTCTTTTTGCTTTTTGGGGAGTTGTCTTGTTCTGATGTTTTAGGTTCGCCTGGCTTCTGAAGAACGCTAATAAAAAATCCTTCTCCAGGTTGCCTGTGAGGATAAAATTGCCAACCCCGAGCTCCATCTTGTTCTTGCAATTCTAGGTTCCAGGCTGAAGGTGTACCAGGTGTGACACACAGCCAACCTTGACGTGTTAATCTGGCCATCTGTAAGATATTCTCTTCTGGGTTGTATGTGCATGTACTGTATATCAAAAAACCGCCAGGCTTCAGAGCTGTGGTGGCGTCTTGCAGAATTTTTTTCTGCACAGCGGGGCAGCTTTTTCGTAGGGCCGTTCGCCAATTTTTTACGTAAGCTGAGTCTTTGCGAAAAAGCCCTTCGCCGCTACAAGGCACATCGGCAATGACAACATCAGCCTGTCCAGGCATGAGCTCCCAGCGGTAGGTCGGCCCTCCGGCCACCAACACCCCACTACGGCCCCATTTAAGAATATTTTCTTCCAGAGCCGGAAGGCGTGTAGATTGGTTCTCTAGGGCAATTAGAAGGTCGTCATTCTGTTTCCAGGAAGCAGCTAAGGTGCTTTTGCCTCCTGGGGCTGCGCACAGGTCCACTATTAGGAGAGGTGGCCTTGGCTTGTCTGACGGGAATAGGCTTTCCAGGACGAACCATAAAAATTGCGAGGAAGCTTCTTGGACGTACAGAGCCCCTGTATGAAAGGCAGGATGATGTGCGAACGTCTTGTTACTAGTCACACTGCCACAGGGACACCATGGCAAGACCGTGCCGCCAAAAAAGGGATCCCAAGCAGGGTTCCATTTTGCAGGATTGCGGCGAAAAGCACTGCGGGGTGGAACATGGTGGGCTTGCTCAAAGCCTTCCGGGTCTGGAATACCTTGACTTTTGATAAGTTCTAAAAAGCTATCTGGCAAATTCATAAAAAAAAACCCCGAACTAGCGGGGTTACCGAGATATTTTGTGAGGAATTATAGGATCATTTCTTTTGGAACGACCACTTGATTTCAAAGGAGGTGGTGGTCACAATGGAATCAATCTGGGTAGTCCGTGTGCCGCTCCTTTTCATCCACAGCTCTTTATTGGACAAACGGTCCAAATAGTAATTGCCTGCCAATTCAAATGGGAACAATGTACCCATATTCAATGTATCGGGCACGATGGGCAAATGGTCAGGAATCAATTGCAAGCCCAGTTTATTTTTATCCATGTCGTTCCATACCCAAGTACCTGTGCCTTGGAATGCAGCAGTTTTGAAAACCTGGTTCAGGGTATCACTGAGGAAATAGATGAAAAGGGAATAGCTTAAATCACCTTTTTCAGAAAAAGTGATTTCACTGTCGTAATATACCATTTTGGTGGTGATGTTATTAGAGGTGATAGTCATGATTTCTTTGGTTCCGTCATAGGTAGAGGCCACGTAATAGTTGACAGGAGGAGCTTGACCCACTAATACCGAGTTGCCAAGGACGGCTTCCTTTCCTACCAGTTTCCAAGTACCTTTTAGACGGGCATTGCGGCTCTTGAATGAAAAAAACGGATCGTTTTCCCCTTTTTTACAGGCTGTCATGGCCGCAAAAAGGGCTCCCCACAATGATAGAAATAAGAATCTACGCAAATTCATAGGTTCTTTATATTTTAACTTTATATAGAGGCAAATGTAATCTCTTTTCATTTAAAAGACGGTTTTTAATAGCAAACCGTTGTTCACCGGCTCCAGTTAATTTTGGCAATTAACTGAGGCGGATGTCGGATCGATTGAATCTGGCCATGTTTACGGCCCTTGGAGTAGGGATGGTGATCTCGGGAAATTATTTCGGCTGGAATTTAGGTCTTGAAAAGGCTGGATTTTGGAGTTACGTGGCGATGTACGTCCCCGTTGTGGTAATGTATTGGTTTTTTTCTCTGGCTTACGCGGAGTTAGCTTGTGCCATTCCAAAGGCTGGTGGCGGTTTTGAATATGCCTTGAAAGCCTTCGGCCCCAAAGCCGCGTTTTTATGCGGTTTTTTTCAAATCGTGGAATTCATTCTTGCAGCTCCCGCTATTGCCCTGGGAATGTCTTACTACCTACATCATTTTTTCCCTTTTATTTCATCCACTGCGTGGGCCGTCAGTCTTTATGTCCTTTTTTCTGGAATCAATGTGATAGGAATCCGCTTTTCGGCCACCGTTGAATTGTTGGTTACGCTACTGGCTCTTCTGGGACTTTTGTTTTTTTACGGTTATTCTTTTAGGGAGGGAATATCCGTGCAAAACTTTCAACCCCTAGAAGTGAAACCTTTGGAATCACTGGCTTCTGCTCCATTCATTATCTGGTTCTTTTTGGCAATTGAAGGTCTGGGTAATTTGGCCGAAGATGTGCAACACCCTGAGCGTAATATTTTAAGGGGGTTTAGTCTAGCCCTTACAATTCTGTCACTTTGCTCCTTGTTGACTTTGACTTGCGCAGTGGGTCTAGCCGGAAATCATGAAGTAGTATATTTTCCTGGACGTACGGAGCCTTCGGATTCCCCTCTGTTAAATGTGGCGGCCCATAGAAAAGTCCCTTCTGCCCTTGCTGGAATATTCACTGTGTTTGGACTGATTGGTCTGTCTGCATCATTTAATGGTATCCTGCTGGCTTCCGCGAAACTGCTGTGCAATTTTGCAGGCCAGGGCTTTGCCCCGGCCTTCCTCTGCCGCGAGCACCCACAATCAGGGGTCCCCCGTGCCGCCTTGCTGGTGAATTCAACCATAGGACTTTTATGTGTGATTCTGGCTCGGTCTGAGGACATGATTACTCTCTCAGCCCTTGGAGCCTTGGGTCTTTACATTCTTTCCATGACCGCTTTTATGGGTCTGAGGATTAAGGCCCCCACACTGTCCCGTCCCTTTCGATTCAAAGGAGGGATACCGGCCGCCGTTTTTGTCATTATGATGTCTTTGATAGTGGTGGTGGGACTAGCTTATCATTACCGGGAACACATTTTTGTTATCCTTCTGGCAGGGTTGGCAAGCGGTTCTGCCTTTTATTTATATCCCAGAAAAAATAAGAAGTAATTTTCAAGCATGTCAAAGAAATCTTCTCCAAAGGAATTAAAAGACCAATTTAAGGCATTGATGCACCATTATGAGTTGCCTTACGTGCGCGTCGCTGTGGCTGACCTGGATGGTGTGCTTCGGGGCAAAATGATGGCCGTGGAAAAATTTCGGTCCGCCATAGAAAAGGGATTTGGTTTCTGTGATGTGGTATTCGGATGGGATATCGGGGATGTAGCCTATGATAATGTAAAATTCACAGGGTGGCACACGGGCTATCCCGATGCGCTGGTGAAGATTGATCTGGGATCGGCCCGCCGGCTTCCCTGGCAGGAAGGATCTCTTCTGGTGTTGGGGCATTTTGAGGCGCCAGCCCCTTGCCCCCGACGCCTGCTCATGGAAGTGCAACAGAGGGCCCATGCCATGGGCTATGAGCCCTTGTTTGCTCAGGAATTTGAGTGGTTTAATTTTAAAAAAACTCAGGAACCAAACAATAAATTCACGGAAGGCTTTAAAGTGCCGGAGCCCATCACTAGAGGAATGTTTGGGTATTCCCTACTTCGTTTGGCTGAAAATCAGGCCTTCTGGAACCAACTTTTTGCTCACCTTCAGGCAGCCGGAGTTCCTTTGGAAGGACTCCATACGGAAACTGGCCCCGGCGTGGCCGAAGCAGCCATCTGCCATGCTACCGTTGTAGAGGCCGCTGACAGAGCCGTGCTCTTTAAAACCTTTGTAAAGCAGATCGCTTCTCAACACGGTATTATTGCGTCTTTCATGGCTAAGTGGAATGAACATTTGCCCGGCTGCAGTGGACACCTCCATCAGAGCTTAGCAGATCCCGAAACTGGCAAAAATCTCTTTTACGATGTTAAATCCTCGCGCCGCATCAGCGCGCTGATGGAGAGCTACATTGCGGGTCAACTGTACTGTTTGCCCCATATTTTGCCCATGTTGGCACCTAATGTGAACAGCTATAAGAGGCTGGTAGAGGGGGCCTGGGCACCCACTACTCTCACGTGGGGTTTTGACAATCGTACAACAGCCATTCGTGTAATTGAATGTGGGCCCCAGGCAACCCGGATTGAAATGCGGGTGAGTGGTAGTGATTCCAATCCCTACTTGGCTATGGCTGCAAGTCTAGCCTCTGGATTGTACGGTATCCAGAATAAAATGAAACTCCACATACCACCAACAGAGGGAAATGGATATTTGGATAATCGTCACGGTCGCCTTCCGGCTGATTTGTGGGAAGCTACTCAAGCTATGAAAAAGTCTGAAGTCGCTCGCGAACTTTTTGGGGAGGATTTTGTTAACCATTTTGTTGCTACGCGGGAGGCAGAGTGGAACCGGTTCATGCGGCCCGTAACCGATTGGGAAATCCAACGTTATTTTGAATTAGTATAAGAAAATTTTTTGCCGGAGTCATGAACCCCGTGCAGTTGAGAAAAAATACGCTCCGGCTGAAAGAATTAGCCCGCAACCACGGATTTGATTATTGTGGGGTGGCAAAGGCTGAATTTCTTGAGGAGGAGGCTCCCCGTCTTGAAAGCTGGCTGCGCAGGGGGCTCCATGGTCATATGGACTACATGGAGCGGTGGTTTGACTTGCGCCTGGATCCGAGGAAGCTGGTGCCGGGCGCCAAGAGCGTGATCGCTTTGGCTGTGAATTATTATCCAAGGCGGGAGTTCCGTAATCCTGACGGCTTAAAAATCAGCCGATATGCCTACGGTAAAGATTATCATAAGGTGCTACGGGCCATGCTCAAGCGGCTTATCGCCGACCTTAAAAGGGAATTTGGAGAATTTGCTTACCGTTTTTTCAATGACTCAGGTCCGGTGCTAGAGAAAGCTTGGGCTAACCGCGCCGGGCTGGGATGGTTGGGTAAACATAGTAATCTGATTATAAAAAAAGCTGGGAGTTATTTCTTCCTGGCCGAAATCATATGTGACCTGGAATTTGAGTACGATACAGCTATTGGTGATTTTTGTGGTACCTGTACCCGTTGTATTGATGCCTGTCCCACCGGAGCAATTACTGAACCTTATGTAGTGGATGGTTCCCGTTGTATTTCCTACTTTACCATTGAACTGAAGGAAAACATCCCAGCAGAATACCGCGGCACCTGGAACCACTGGATTTTTGGTTGTGATATTTGTCAGGAAGTGTGTCCGTGGAATCGTTTTTCATCTCCCCATAGAATTTCGGACTTTGAGCCAGGTGAAGTCAATTTACTGCAATGGGCTGCTCATCAATGGTTGGAAATCACGGACGAAACTTTTGCTATGGCCACTGCCGCCAGTCCTTTGCGGCGTGCCGGCCTGAAGAAAATTCAGGATTCTGTTCGTAGCGTGGCCCGCTTGGATTAACCTGATTTTAGAACTCATTAACACACATTTCTGTCTACCAATCGTATTTAAATAAAATGAAGCACCTTGCCTCTTGGATAGGTGTTCAGGTCTTGCTACTTTCTGTCTTGGCCTCATGTCAAAAGGGGCCTGCCTGGTTACTGCGCATCCGGCCTAAGCTGGGTGATACGCTGCATTACCTGATCAATATTCATCAAAAGCTCCATACCATGGGGATAGATATGAGGCAACACTACCGTATTTATCAGAACGTGTCATTTTCCAGGTTTTACGGCGATAGCGCATTTGACCTCACAAGTTCTATTCAACGGATTATCATACATCAATGGATACCCGTTGCCGACACGGTAACCACATTTTATTTTGATTCGCAAAAACCTGACTCTGTTTCTAAAAGATTTGACATTATTGGTAGAGTTTTTAAAGAAGTCGTGGGTAAGGAATTCAATATCCGGGTCACTTCTACTGGTAGGGTTATTCAATCAGATTTTGAAAGAGTTTGGAAAAAAGTGGTTTTACCTGGTTCCACCTTACCGGGTTCCTCCCCTATGGTTTTATCAAAGAACACAACCTTGGAGCAATTTCTGGCCTCTTTGCCTCAGAGACCTGTTAGAAAAGGAGATACTTACATTGTCACTTCCCAGCTAGGCCTTGCTCCTGAACTACCCTTGAACACCAACACACAATTCACCGTAGAAAGCCTTACCGATGCTGGCGTGGTGCTCCGTTACTCCGCTCACTTTAATAGCCCCGACACAGGCCGCTACGAAAATTTTTTTAAAGGCCACCAAAATGGTTATTGCCTGCTGGACGGCAAATCACTTATGGTTAGGACCAATGCCTATATGCAGCAGGCTCAGATGAATCTCTCTATCCTAGGCTATCGGAACCTGGTTAATACCCACACCTTCGTTGCAACCTATCTTCTTCCTTAAAAAGGCTTTCCAATGGTTTGACCAGTTTTAAGGAATTGCCGAGGCTTCTTGAAGACTCATAAATAGTTTTATGCACTGCACAGCTTCCTTCACATCATGCACTCTGAGCAAGCGCACCCCAGCCTGAAGGCACACCATGTGTAAGGCTGTGGTGCCATTAAGGGCCTCTTCAGCATTCACCCCCAATGTTACCCGAATAAAGCGCTTACGGCTCAAACCCACCATCACGGGCCAGGGCAGGGTCTTGTAAAGGTGAAGATACGCCAACAACTCAAAATTCTGAAAAATGGTTTTTCCGAATCCTATTCCCGGATCTATAATAATATCCCTTACCCCTTCTTGTTCCCACGCCGTAGCTTGAGAAATTAAAAAGGCCATCACATCCCGCACCACATCCTCATAATCTGTATGATTCTGCATCAGGTGAGGGGGGGCACTGGTGTGCATCAGCACTACGGGCACCTGATATTCGGCTGCCGTGCGAGCCATACCTTCTTCAAAAGTACCTCCAGAGATATCATTGATCATGGCCGCACCGGCGTCCAAGGCACGGCGTGCAATTTCTGGCCGCCAGGTATCCACGGACACAGGCAATTCGGGCCATTCCTTTACGAGTGCCTCAAGGGCAGGTTTCAGTCTTCGCCATTCTTCCTCTGCATCAGGCATCAAGGCCCCAGGGCGGGTACTCACAGCTCCTACGTCTACAATATCCACCCCTTGTTCAAGCATTTGTTCTACCCGGCTTATCACTTCACTAGCCGATGATGCACGGCTTGGAGCATAAAAAGAATCTGGAGTAACATTCACAATGCCCACCACCCTCGGTTGGCTTAAATCCAACAGTCTACCTTTCAGCCGGATATATTTCCTTTGCGACAAATGCATGCCCACGCCGAGCCTGCGCCACGGGGTTCTACGTTACAGCAGTTTGATACCCTGGTAGCGCATTGCAAAAGTATCTTTTTACAAAAGCTCTCTCGCTATGGCCCATCCTGGCGCCATTTTAGACCTGCATCCCTGGCCGACCAAATGCTCATCAAAGCGCGCCGCATCCGCACGCTTGAAGAGCAGGGATTCACCGCCGTAGGTGAAGGTGTTGAAACAGAATATCAAGCCCTGGTCAATTATGCCATTATCACCCTACTTCAAATGCGCTTTGGACCAGCCCCGGAGGTTGGGATTGATCCTCTCACACCAAACCAAATTAGTACTTTTTACGATGAGGAAGCAGAGAAAATTCGCTCCCTGCTTATCGCCAAAAATCAGGACTATGGGGACGCTTGGCGCCAGATGTTGCTTTCCTCACTGACTGATATGATTATCGTTAAAATTGTGCGCGTACGGCAACTGCTTATAAACCCCTCATCTGACAGCACCCAAGAGGTCGTCTCAAATCTTCAAGATATCTGCAATTATGCCATCTTTGCTCTCATCCGGCTTGAGGAAATAAAGGAATAGTCATTAATAAACTCTTAACAAAAAAAAATTTTTAAGATTTAGATGATCTGCTCCTAGGACTCAGGAGCCAGTATCTTGCGGGTAAAGGGGAAAAACCCTAAACTGATATCTTTTTAAAATAAAGTTAAAGTTTTTTATGATTCTTATTGGGAACAAAAGGCTGTAATAAGCTTCATAAAAAAAGAAATAAGGCCTGCTCTTAAGACATTGCCTGTGTGACCAGATTTTGTTGTACTTTTTATGTTCATCATTGAAACTAAATTTTCCAAATTTTTGAAAATATGAGATTCCTCCAATTGACTTGCAAAGAAGCTTTTTTCCAAAAAGCGGAAATGAACAGGTTCCAACTCTTCTAATTAGTAAAAAAAATTTATTATTGGTTTATTCCGGCCCAATGCAATAAAAAAGTGTAGATGAGCGCCACTTCTTCCAAGGCGCTGTAACGACCCGTTTTTCCCCCGTGGCCGGCCTCCATCTCGCAATGTAATAAAATAGGATTTGGGCCCGTATTGCGCTCCCGAAGTCTCAACACCCATTTAGCCGGCTCCCAATACTGAACTTGCGAATCATGAAGTGCTGTGAGAACCAGAACTGGAGGAAATGCCGCGTGGGGCACATTATCATAAGGAGAATAGCTCAGCATGTACTTGAAATACTTTGGGTCGTTAGGATTGCCCCATTCATCGTATTCGGCGGTGGTCAAGGGAATGGTCTCATCCAGCATCGTGGTCACTACGTCCACAAAAGGCACCTCTGCCACTACAGCTGCCCATAGATCAGGACGCATATTTAAAACGGCACCCATCAGCATGCCGCCTGCACTTCCTCCCATAGCCATGATCTTGTCCGCTGCACACCATCCCTGTAACTTCAAAAATTCAGCACAATCAATAAAATCGTAAAAGGTATTCTTTTTGAACAGCAAACGTCCAGAATCGTACCACGCCCTACCGTTGTCCTGCCCTCCTCTCACATGAGCATAAGCCAACACAAATCCTCTGTCCAATAAACTCAGGCGCGAAGAGCTAAAATTTGGCAATAGAGAAATTCCATACGATCCATATCCATAAAGCAACAAAGGATTTTTTCCCCTTTTAAACATATCCTTTCGATAGACCAGTGAAATGGGAATGTGGGCTCCGTCTCGGGCCGGAGCCTGAAGAAGCAGAGTGTGGTACTTATCCTCATCATAATGGAAATTCACTTTACGCCGAAAACGGAATACAGGAGGTTTACCGGGTTCCACATCATAAAGCATGGGGATCGTCCGCAGATCATTGTAAGAAAAACGCACGTAGGGCACGTTATAATCCAGATTGCCATGGAGTTCTACAGAGTGGGGTGCCCCACCCATGTCAATTTTTTGAGGTTTAAGTTCCTTCCAACTGGTGCAATACAGGTCGCAACTTCCCTGGCTAATACCTGTCCAAGCCAGCCAAAAGCGGGTGAGGGCGAAATCCTCAATTAGATAGGGTTGCTGGGGCACTATCTCTTTAAAATCCTGAGGAGAATTTTTTCCGAAGGGCAGGGCTACAATTCTGAAATTGGGGGCCTGGTAGTTGGTGCAAATAATCCAGCGATTTTCATGGAAATCCACATCATATAAATGTCCTTTTGTTCGGGGGATTATCGGTTTAAATTGGAGGACGCCCGCTGCCGGTGCATACAATACTTCACTGCTTTCGGTACTTGCGCATTCTATGAGTAGAAATTTTTCATCGGTGGTTTTTGAGACTCCACAGGAAAATGTCTCATCTTCCTCAGTGTAGAGGAGAGCGTCATCTCTTTGGGGCGTCCCAACCCTGTGGCAACGAACTTTGTAAGGGCGGAGCGTTTGTGGATCTTTTTCCACATACAAAAATGCGCGGCTGTCAGCCGTCCATACCAACCCACCTTCAGAGATGTTAGGCACCTCTTCCCGCACCTGACCCGAATTCAAATCTTTTACATAAATGGAATAGCATCGGTTTCCCACGTAGTCCACAGCGTATGCCAGGTATCGTTCATCCGGACTGAATTCAATGGCTGCCACATCACAGTAAGGCTTTTCTTTTGCCAGCTCATTTTCGTCTAAAAAAACTTGCTTTTCAGTGGCATTCTGATCACGGCTCCTGTAATGAATGGGATATTCCTTACCAGCTTGGTAGTAATATCCGTAGTACCATCCCTTATAGTACGTTGGGTACATTTCATCTTCCGGAGGTATGCGAGCCACCAGTTCATCTAAAATCTTATCTCGCAGTTGCTGCAAAGGAGCCATCTGGCGACTGGTGTAGTCGTTTTCGTTTTTCAGGTGCTGCAACACCAAGGGGTTATCCCTTTCTCTCAATCGGTAGTAAGGGTCTGACCTTTTTATGCCGAATTTTTCAAAGACCGTATCACTCAAAAGGCTTTCAGGCAAACTAGGGGGGGTAGACTTATTTTCCATACAGCTTGGAAACAGCATGAAAATAATCAGGACAGAGGGGCTGCTGGCAGATACAAACTGAATAGTGTGCAGGTTGAAACCTCTCAAGAATATCTAGAATTTAGATAATAGAAAAATAAAATTCAATCTGTGTGAAAACCCAGAATATTAGAAAAGCTCTCAAGGGCCGGATTTTTACCCGCCATCTTTTGGAACAGCTCTTTCGGGGAGATAGCAGCCGCAACAGGAGGCTTCACGGCCGCCTCATTCAGGATAACGTTTATCTCGGGGATGTAGCCTACAGGGGACAGAAGTCCAAGCCTGCGCCGTAATTCAGGCACATGTTCTTGTAATAGGTTCTGCTCTGATTTGTTTTTGCAACGAAACACAAGCCGTGGACTGTGCCACTCTGCAGGCAGAGTCTCCAGCAGGGTATAGAGGGTACGGTCTTTTTCAGACTCGGCCAGCTGACCCTTAATGTTTTGAAGGGTTTGCAGCCAATCCACTTTCCGGATCAACGATTCAATCTGCCAGGACATGTCATTGCTTTTATGGGAGGGGAGGGGAGGCCTCTGTCCCCCGTTCTGGTCTGGATGATTATGGTTTTCAGGATGAATGGAGAGACCTTTGTAGGTAGGTATCCTTTTAGAGTCTTTTGAGGAAGATACCAGGACATCCTGGTGGGGAAAATCTCTTTCCCTTTCAGGTGGTTCAGCGGCTATAGAGAGAGGGTTCAGGGGCTCGGTGTATGGTTTTTTTTTTAGGGCAGCCAGACGCATCAGCATCACTTCCACAAAGAACCTTTTTGAAGAGGCCGAAGGATATTGAAGGTCAGCCTCGTTCACCAAATTCAGGGCCTCATAAAGAAAGTTCTCGCTGCACCGCGAAGCCTGCTCCTGATAAAGTTGGCGGATGGATTCACCCGTATCCAGCAACTTAAGTGTTTCTGGGGAGCGGGCTACAAGGAGTGAGCGGAAATGTTCAGCCAGGCCCATGATAAAATGCTGACCCTCAAATCCGGCGCTTAGGATTTGGTCAAAAATGGACAACAAGGCTGCATGATTGCCCTCTAAGGCATAGTCTGTGATACGGAAGAAATGTTCATGGTCCAGAATATAAAGGTTGCGGAACACATCCTCACGGCTAAGATGGTTGCCGCAGAAGTTCACCAGGCGGTCAAAGATTGAGAGGGCATCGCGTAAACCCCCGTCGGCTTTTTTAGCTATATAAAAGAGCACATCAGGGTCGTAGGTAATCTGTTCCTTTCGGGCAATTTCAGCCAGATGACGGCTGATGTCTTCCGTGCTGATGCGCGCAAAGTCAAACACTTGGCAACGCGAAAGCACTGTGGGAATGATCTTGTGCTTTTCCGTAGTCGCTAAGATGAAAACAGCATGGGCAGGGGGCTCTTCCAGGGTTTTCAGGAAGGCATTGAAGGCTTGTTGGGTGAGCATATGCGCTTCGTCAATAATATAGACGGAGTACTTGCCCACCTGGGGGAGGATGCGCACCTGTTCTATGAGCTGACGGATATCGTTGACGCTATTGTTAGAAGCGGCGTCCAGCTCATGAATATTAAAGGAATTGTTTTGTTTGAAGGCTAAGCAGGAGGCACATTGGTTACAGGGTTCATAATCAGGGCCGGGATTTAGGCAATTTATTATTTTAGCTAAAATACGAGCCGTGGTCGTTTTTCCCACACCACGCGGCCCACAGAACAGGAATGCATGTGCCACCTTACCGGTTCGTACAGCGTTTTTCAGGGTTTCGGTCACGTGGGCTTGACCCACTACTTCATCAAAACGTACCGGACGATATTTACGTGCTGAAACGATATAACCGGCCATTCTGCCAGCGAAGTTAAATCTTCTTTTCCTGCCTCACATAAAAAAAACGCAGGGTTGCATACACAACCCTGCGCTCGCCCAAAAACAACTGCTATGAAAACAACCAGCAATTACATCAATGGATAGGTATGAGAACGATGATGTAATTGCAACACAAACATACGCTAAGAGATTACACAAAGATGCTGCCAAAACTAATTTTTTTCACAAAATTAAAAATGCATTGAAAAAGAGTAATTTATAGAACAAACATAAAAAAAATTAAATTTTTTTAGCATAAAATTTATTTCTCAAATGAACTAAACCATTATATTATTTACATAACATGCTAATTTTGATAAGAATAAAAAATTATCATAAAATTTATTCATTTAAATAACTAAAAATCAATATTTTTGATAACTTATCTTAAAATTGTATTATAAAAAAAGTTAATTTATAGCTCAATAAGATACCTCACTACAGTCTCATTGTCTCCTCCGATCAATGGTGGACCAGGAAGTAGGAGACGTGTAAATACTAGGAAACCAACCGCTCTACATGATGCCTGTGTCAGCAAATCCTGTGCCGCTAATAGGGTGCCACCCGTTGCCATAAGGTCATCGTGAACCACCACACGCCAGCCAGGGCACAAGGCGTCTTTTTGCATTTCTAGAATAGCCTCTCCGTATTCCAGACTGTACGAGGCTTTGAAGGTTTCAGTGGGCAGTTTCCCCTGTTTTCTCAAGGGTACGAAGGGGACTTCAAGTCTTTGAGCCAGGGCGAAGCCAAAGAAAAATCCCCTTGATTCTATGGCGGCCACGGCATCGGGTTGCATTTCTCGGGCTTGTTGCTCCAGCCAGTCCAGTAATCTTCTGCACAGCGATGGATTGCGCAACACAGGCATGATATCACGAAATTTAATGCCTGGTTGGGGAAAGTTTTCCACTGTACGCAGGCAGGATAAAAAATCCGCTCTTAGCCTGGCTTCTTCAGAATTCAATAAGGTGTTGGATGACATCTACAACGCTGTCAGGAAGTACTTTTCTTTGACGAAGGTCGTAAAGTGATCTAAAAAAACCATCTCTCTGCCTGGCTTCTTTAAGGGCACGGGCACGGGTCCGACCAATCAAAGGCAACCGTATGAGTTCCTCTTCGGTGGCATAGTTGATATTAACCTTTGGGGAGGGAAAATCCCCCACAGTAAAGTAGGGCAAAACGCGCTCCCAAAAGCCCGGTTCTGGCTCCCGTATTTTAAACAGTTGCTGGACGGATGTGAATCCCCCTACCTTATTGCGGTATTCAATGATGCGTTGGGCTAGAGCCTCATCAATACCAGGAATGCGGGTTAATTCAGAGGCCGAAGCATCATTCAGGTTCACAAGTTTTTGGCTGTTTACTTTTTTAAAGGACTTTTTCGTAACATGCCTTTCATCAATCCTTATAGAATCAAAAGTGACTTTAGGCTTTAAGGAATCCGTATCAAGCCTGATGTAAGGGGCCACCCGCTGATAAAAATCTTCATCTACCACATACAACTTTTTGAGATCTTCTGCACTGCGAAATCGGCCTCCTTTCCTTCTATATTTCAACAGAGCTGCCGTTTGACGTGGACTAAGTCCCAGCTGTACCCATCCGGCTGAGTCCAGCGTGTTGGGGTTGAATGGGAAGACCGAAGGAGTCCGGTTTTGATTGTACAGTGGTTCTGATTGGCTCCGATGCCTTTGCCAAACATCTGCTTCCAAGCTGTCAACCCTGGAATTTTTTAAGGAATCAAGCTCCTTCAACAGCACATATTCCGTTTTTACATGGAGGGATGGCCGTAAGAAGCGGCCCACACCATGGCGGGCCAAGATTATTGCTGCAAGCAGGAGAGTGAGCAAAAGAAGACCACGGCGCTCATTTTGGTTGATTTCCGTGATGCTCCTGAGAAGGCGCTTTAAAGGGGTCACAGGGACCTACATTTCGTGTCGACCAAAATCGGCCGGGTCGGGCAAGTGCCTATGCTCCCTCTTATGCATAGGAGCTCGCATCACTTTGAAGAAAAAATACAAGGTGAAGGCGCTTACCAGAGTCATGGTGCCTACCATCATAAGAAATGCAGAGGTATTCATACTTGTAATAAAGATTTTCGATGGTTGCGATAATAGGCCTTTCGTACGAGTAAAGCTATAAAAATAAACAAACCTAACAGTAGAATACGGGCCAGGTTGGTGAATTGCAGCTTTTTCTCCAGGTGGGCTCTCATTTCCGGTGTACTGGCCGTTTGTATTTGTTCGTGGAGGCCGGCGTTAGAAATCATACGCAGCAGCGACCCATTGTCCAGAGGCCAGCCATCTCCAGATGCCAGTGCGTAAAAAGCGCCCTGCCAATCGTTGTTCAGAGGTTTAAACACCGACCCAACAAACACGAACAGAAGCAACAAAGGGGTGATGTAGCGCAAAACGAATTTATACATGGTCGGCAGGTGAATGTCAGCACCCGTAGTCAATTCCTTCCATCCTTTATCCACTCCGAAAACCCAGGAAAACAAAATCACTTCAAACAATGCAAACACCACCAGGGAGAAGGTACCTGCCCATTGGTCGTATTCATCAAACACTCCATATTCAAAAAAGAATACGGTGGGTAACCCCATCAGCAGTGTGATAGCTCCGAAGGACCATGCCGCCTTTTGGCGGTTCCAGCCATACTCGTCGTGCATAAATCCCATCCAGGGCGTACCCATGGCCAATGAGGAGGTAATTCCCGCAAAAAACAATAACCCGAACCACATCACCCCGCCGGCTACAGCCAGCCCTGGGCCCCACTTTTCAAATAGGTAAGGCATCGTTTGGAATGCCATGCCAAACCCCGCGTTTTCCCGCACCCAATCCAGGCCCAGGTATCCGGCCGCTATGGGTATCACAATAGAACTGCCCAACACCACCTCCACAAATTCATTGGTGAAGCCGGCACTTACTGAATTCAGCGCGATATCATCATAGCGGTTTAAATAGGAAGCATAGCAGTGAACCGTGCCCATGCCAACGGATAGGGTGAAGAAAATCTGACCTGCGGCCTCCAACCACACTTTAGGATTTAAAAGACTATCGTATTGGGGAGTCCATAGAAAATTAATTCCATCCCAGGCATTGGCATGGGGCACTTCCGGGCTAGCTCCTGAAGTGCCCAATGTAAGACCCCGAAAAGCCAGAAAAAACCCAAAAAGTATCAACAGAGGCATGCCCACCTTAGCTACTTTTTCTACCCCTGAAAGTCCCTGCGACAGAATGTAGGTGTTCAACAAGAGGCATAAGATATAAAAAACCACAGCCTCATAAGGCAAGCCCAGAGCGCTCTCACGCATTCCCACATAATCGTTGAAGAATTGAGCCACTTCCAATTGACTTAGGCCTGCAAAAGAGCGTTTGATGCTGTGCACAACATAGCTAAGCGTCCAGCTTTCAATATAGCAATAGTAGGCAGCCACCCCGATGTTGGTGAAAATCCCGAAAACGCCAATGTATTTCCAAAACTGACGGCTCGGGTCCATGCTAGCCATAATGAAAGGCGTGGAGTGATGTCCAAAACGTCCCCCAAACCGGCCCATGCTCCATTCAATCCATAATAGGGGGATGCCCATTAGCAGAAAACACACCAGATAAGGAATAATAAACGCTCCTCCACCATTTTCAACAGCTTTTACCGGAAATCGTAGAAAATTACCCAGGCCCACGGCATTGCCGGCCATGGCAAGGATGAGGCCTATCCGCGACCCCCATTGTTCCTTATTTTGTGCCATTGTGGTTTGAATTATTAATTCCTTAAAAAGGCAAATTTGTCATTTTCTTGAAATATCCAAATATTTTTATTTCTTTTGAGGAATCCACGGGATTTCTGGTACACTGAGCAAACGGGCCAGGTGACGCGCAAGTACAAAAAAATAATCCGACAACCTATTTAGATATTCCAAAATAACCGGAGGCACTGTATCGGGCTCCGTCTCTCCCAAAGAAGTCACGCACCGCTCTGCCCTTCGGCAAATAGTGCGGCATAGGTGGGCTGCACTAACAGCCGGATGGCCGCCAGGTAAAATAAAGTACCGCAGCGGCTCCAAATGCGCGTCCATTGCATCAATGGCTTGTTCCAGCCGCGTTACGGAGTTTTTTTCCAGCGTGGGGACTTGCAGTTTATTTTTTCCAGGCTGGGAAGCCAGGATGCTTCCGGCTACAAAAAGCTCATTTTGAATGATAAGAAGCTCTTCTCGCACGGATTCATCATTGATTTGGTCCCGCAGCCAGCCAATGAAACTGTTCAGCTCATCTACCGTACCATAAGCTTCTATGCGTACATGGTGCTTGGGCACACGAGCCCCTCCAAACAACTGCGTAGTGCCTTTGTCGCCCTTGCGCGTATATACCTTCATGGCCCCTAAGGTATGAAAGTTGATGGCCCTAAGTAGCGCTAAGGAATTGATCTAAAACAAGAGGCTATTGAGGCTTTAAGATCGATCCAAACTTGAACACCTGTATGCTTCAGCAATTTAATAAAACCAGGGAAAAACTAGTTTCAAAATAATGTACCCCTCAGAGCTCTAAAGATATCATTACCAAGAGCATAGGCCATCAAAATCAGTAGCAACACCATTCCCACTGTTTGGGCGCGCTCAAGAAACTTATCCGAAGGTTTTTTGCCAGTGATCAGTTCATAAATGATAAACATAGCATGCCCACCGTCCAGCGCTGGGATAGGTAAAAGGTTCACAAAAGCTAATACAAGACTCAGAAAAGCTGTAAGTCGCCAGAAAGCCTGCCAATCCCAGGTGGTCGGAAACATTTTCAGCATGGTTCCCAGGCTTCCCACCTGTTTCACACCTTCCGAGGTAAAGATGAGGCGGAATTGTCGGATGTATTCTCCCAGCATATTGCTGGCCATACGTAGGCCCTGCGGTATTGCCTTCATAAAGCTGTAGCGTTGTGTGTGAATAGAATAATAGCCTAGGCGATGGAGATCCTGTATGCTTAGGTTTCCCAGTATGGCCCCGATGAGCCCTGAAGAGCTGACAAAACAGGTGGTGGAAAGGGTATCGCCGGCCCGCACATAATGAATTACAACTGAATCGCCGGCGTATTGTGGCAGCATGGATTTAAACTCATCAAAATACCGGATGGTCTGGTGGTTGACTCCGATGATGTGGTCTTTCACTTGAAGACCGGCCTGCCGAGCAAAGGGAATAGAATCAGAGAATCCTCCAATAAAAAAGGGGAGGCGTGGCGCCACTACTTCTGGAATTCCTGTGCGCATAATGACTTGCGCGATGTCCTCAGGAGCTGAAAGTATGATTTTCTGGCCTTGCCGTTCCACCAGAATATTTTTTCCGCCACTATACAGGATTTCCTTGTTGACTTCGCCAAAATTGTCAATGGCTCGGTCCCCAATGGAAAGGATTTTATCGCCGTGCCGCAAGCCCAGGGCTTCTCCCGCTTCCTCGTTGACCACAAAGATGCCATCCCGCAGTTCTGACATGGGCAGGTAGGCTTCTCCATATATCCAGGCCATGAAGATGAAGATGACGACCGCTAAGAGCACATTTACGAAGATGCCTCCTAGAACAATGATTAGACGTTGCCATGCTTTTTTTGAACGGAATTCCCAGGGTTGGGGGGGCATGGCCAGCTGAGCCTTGTCCAGGCTTTCGTCCACCATGCCGGCTATTTTTACATATCCCCCTAACGGAATCCATCCGATACCCCAGACAGTGTGACCGATTTTTTTCTTGAATAAGGCGAATTTGTAGTCGAAGAACAGGAAGAATTTTTCCACCCTCGTTCCGAACATGTGTGCTGCCACAAAGTGGCCCAATTCATGTAGCACCACCAACAGGGATAAGCTGAGTAAAAATTGCCCAATCTTAACAACCCATTCCATAAAAGTACGGATGCAAAGGTGAAGGTAATTTTTGAAAACAGCGCGGCAGGCTGTTACATTTGACCCGATGGTGCGCCTGAGCGTGAACGTGAATAAAATTGCTACGCTGCGCAACTCCCGTGGTGGCCAGATACCAGATGTACTGGCCTGTGCCCGGGCCATTGAAAGCTATGGTGCCGATGGCATCACGGTCCATCCTCGTCCGGATGAACGCCATATTCGGCGCAGCGATGTGTATGCTCTTAAGGAAATAATACTGGGCGAATTCAATGTGGAAGGGTATCCTTCGGAACATTTTCTACAAATGATGGAAGAAGTGAAACCCACCCAGGTTACGCTAGTGCCTGATCCTCCTAATGTTCTCACTTCAAACACAGGGTGGGACTGCAAAACGAACATATCCTTTTTGTCCGAAGTGGTAGCGCGCCTGAAATCTATTCCCGTACGCGTGAGTATTTTTATTAATGCCGATCCACAGCAGGTTGAATGGGCTGCCCGTACGGGTGCCCATGCGGTGGAGCTGTATACCGAACCCTATGCCGCAGCCTGGGCTCGTAGTCCTGAAGAGGGCCGCAAAGCTCTTGAACCCTATAAGGAAACAGCTTTGAAAGCTAGGGAATTCGGCCTTTTTGTGCATGCGGGCCACGATCTGAACCTGCACAATCTTTCCTATTTGGCGGCCCACTTACCCGGATTGCGGGAAGTTTCTATCGGTCATGCCCTCATTTCCGATGCCCTCTGGTACGGTCTGCAGAATACAGTAGCCATGTACAAGAGGTGTCTTTCAACCATTGCACCGTAGTTTATTTTTCGGGATAAAGAATGTAAAAAGAGTCCTGCCTGCGGTAAGGGAACGTATAACCCTCGCTGGTCAATCGCCCTCTGAAATGTTCCTGGGGACATTCAAAGAACTGTGTCAAGAAAAATTCAAAATCCAGTGTGCGGCATTGGGTTAAGTTTTCATCACGGCAAATCGTAATGAAAAATTTGAGGGTGAGCGGGCTTTCCCGGCGGCTCCATGATTTAGAGAGCACCAGCACTGGTTTACCGCGGCCACTGTGGGGCTGTTCATAGGAACGCTCACATCGTTCAGGAATGGTGAAATAGTCTATAGGTAAAATATGAAATACCCTCCGATTAAAACTATAATATGCGGTTTTGGCAGGGAGAAAAGTTTTTCTTTCGTTATGTACCACGCGTGGCAGCACATTGTCGTTTCCGTATCCGGTTCCAAACCAGGTATTATCCACCGGTCCAGTATATGTGAAAGCCCGGAAGTCAGCTGAAGTATCCTGAGAAAAATAGTCTAGCTTATAGGCACCCGCCATAAGTACTGTATGAAACCAGTCAATATAAATGGGCTGGTTCAGTTTGTTTTGTATTTTAAAATTAAATGCGCCTTTTTCAGCCCAGAAGGCAAATGTGATCTGTAGGCTGTCATCTTCATAAAAATAGTTATCCCCTTTTAATTTTAATTTTTCAGACTTCAGCAGAAAGATCTGTGCCTGAGGCCTGGCGTGAGAGCAGAAAGCGAAAAAGGTTAAAAAGCCTATTAATGGACGCATGGGCGTTGCAAAAATAAGAAGCCCGCTCTGCGGCGGGCTTCTTATTTAAAGCGCTATTATATGTGGAACACAGGATCAGGTGGTGGCACTAGTTTCCTGTGAAGAAGCGGATGCGGAGGGTGTTGTGGTTGGAGCTGGTGTTTCTGGGGCTTCAATTTTTTCGTTTTTACGTTCGGCGGCTTTTCTGGATTTTTTAGGTTTTGCAGCGGATTTTGCTTTCTTTTCTGCCCTCGTTTTAGTGGCGGTACTGGCCTTAGATTTTTTCTTCTCCCTGGTTTTAGCTTTTTCTGTTGTTTCGGCTTTTACTTCGGAACCCTTTTTGCGACCTCGCCGGCCTTTGCCTTTAGTGGAGGTGGCTGCTTCGGCTTTGGCAGCTTCTTTAGCTTTACGCCCTCGGCGCGAAGCGGCCTTTTCTGCGGGGGAGCCGCCCCCAATCAGTTTCTGAAAATCATCCAGCAATTTATCGCCGTGGAACCAGGCCTCTAAACCAAAATATTTATTTTTAAGGCCTTTGATTTTATACTGTTTTACAACGTTGGTTTTCCTGATTCTAATAAGGGCTTGATTGATGGTGAGACGCACCTTTTCCAACTCACTTAAAGGAAACTTGAATTCTTTTGCGGCCAATTCTGCTAATTCTTGGATAGTTAAGGGTCTATTTAAATTTTGCAAGGTATTAATGATGAATTTATTCCACTTGGTGGCACGCAAGCCTGCTTTTTCAAGAATTTGTTCGGCAGAAAGTGCACCAGAAGTTTTCCCCACAGACTTGGAAGATGCAGGCTTACGACCACGTTTTTTGGGCGCAGATTCCAAAAGTGCTTCGGCCGCAGCAAAGGCTTCGCTGCTTACTTTTTCCAATATACTCTGAATGTGTTCCATGCGCTCCCGCATTTTTTGAATCTGATGCTCATAGAAGTTTTTCAACTCTTGGAGTTCGTAATCTGTAAAGAATAATGATTTCATAATTTTCATTATTGCAATGCAAATGTAATAGTTTTTTTATTAAATCCAAACTTTTTTATATTTTTCTAGCAGAAGAAATTCACAATTTACAAACAATTTTGCAAAAGAGAATGATAAAAAATTGAATTTCAGTGTTTTTTAAAAGTATATTTTCTTTAAGAAATCAAAGTTACTTTGATAAAATACCCCGAAGGATGAGTTTAATAATGTTCTGAGGACCGGGATTAAACCACTTCATAAATCCCTTTTGAATGTAGGCTTTTACAATATTTAAACTAGGAAATCTCATACCTGTACACATGTCCCAACAGCGGCGCGCAAGCATTCTGTTGAGGTAAGGCGCGCCGTACAGGGTAATACCTGGATGAAAAATAATTTTTTCCGCCTGCTTCAGGGCTATTGCCCATTCACATTCATTTTCAGGTTGATCCCTTTGTACAAAATAACGCTCAAATGAGTGAAAATCCTCCTCTCTTGCGAAAGCTTTTGGGAATAAGCTAAAAAATATTTTTTCCCTGAGAATTCTTTCAATTTTTACCTGATGGTTTCTTTCAGTGTAACACACCTGAGAATCGTGATGCCGGCGCAGGTATAGAACTTCCGGGATGCTACACAGACGGGTTATTAAACTCAATCTATGAAAAAAATCAAAATCTTCCACGTGTATGTATCGCGGATTATATCTTATTGGATAGATATCCAGGATGCTCCGGCGCATCATCACGGTGGCATGCGCTATTTTGCAGTCAAATAGCAACTGAGCCTGAACCATACCTGGCCTATGATCATACAAAACATCGTAATCCTGAGGTAAGCCCAGGGTACGAAAACCTGTCCCTACGCATCCTACGTCGGGATTTTCATGCAAGAACTGAATTTGTTTTTCAAACCTTTGAGGAAGACTAATATCATCCGCATCCATTCTAGCTATAAATTGGCCCTGAGCCAGGTCCAAACCCTTGTTTAAGGTAGCTACAAGTTTTAAATTTTTTCCATTTGGAAGATAACGGATGCGTTTGTCCGAATAGCTCAGGACTATTTCCTGCGTGTTGTCCTGCGATCCGTCATCCAAAACCAGCAGCTCAAAATCGGGGCAACTTTGGTTTAAAATACTTTGGATGGCTTCACTGATGTAAGGTCCGGCATTGAAAGCCGGCATTAACACTGAAACTAGAGGAGTGGAGGACATAAAGGTTACCAGTGCCCTTCCCTTATGTACTCCACGAAATTGTTTGGGGTCTCATACAGGGTTATTTTATAAAGGCG